>JANOAW010000776.1:0-3248 GCA_031411355.1 Hyphomicrobiaceae bacterium
CCACGACGGCACATGCACTTTGACGCTGCTGCCCTTGCCGTCGATCCTGAAACCGAGTGTTTCAAGCGACTTGCGCATGTCGGCTTCGGCCAGTTTCAAGCCCATGAGCTTTTCGACACGGCCGAAGTCGAAGTCGACCACGTGCGCCTTGATGGGGGCCTTGCCGGCCACCTTCTTCTGGGAGGGCGTGCCACCACAGATTTCGAGCATCATCGACGTCGCAAGGTCGAGCCCCGCTTCGACGAAGCCCGGATCGACGCCACGCTCGAAGCGATAGCGTGCGTCGGACGTCAGCCCGAGTTTGCGGCCCGTGGTCGCGATGCCGAGGGGGTCGAAGTAGGCGCACTCGATCAGGATGTTGCGCGTGTTTGCGTCGCAACCGGTGGCGTCCGATCCCATGATGCCGCCGATGTCGTGGGCGCCGGTATCGTCGGCGATCACGCACATGCTCTCGTCGAGATCGTAGGTCTTGCCGTTGAGCGCGACGACCTTTTCGCCTTTCAGCGCCATGCGGGCGTGGACCACGCCCTTCAGCTTGTCGGCATCGTAGGCGTGCAACGGGCGGCCGCGATCGATCATCAGATAGTTCGTGATGTCGACGGCAGCGTTGATCGGGCGCGAGCCGATGGCTTTCAAGCGCTTTTGCATCCAGGCGGGGGAGGCGCCATTCGTGACGCCCGAGATCGTGCGGCCCGCGAAGACCGGACAATTGTGGGCGTCGGCCGGTTCGAAACGCAAGGCGATATCGACTGCAATCGGCTGTTTGCCTTCGACCGACTTCAGCGGCAATTCTGGTTTCAACGTGCCGAGGCCGGCTGCCGCCAGATCGCGCGCGATGCCGCGCACACCGGTGCAATCCGGCCGGTTCGGCGTCAGTTTGACCTCGAACACGACATCGGCGAGGCCGAGCACGTCGACGTAGCGTTTGCCGACATGGCGGCTCATGTCGGCTGCCATCTCGACGATGCCGTTGTGATCTTCCGACAGCTGCATTTCGCGTTCGGACAGCATCATGCCGTTTGACACCACGCCGCGCACGGGTTTCGCTTCCAAGGTGATGCCGGTGCCGGGAATGTAGGCGCCGAGCGGCGCGAACACGCCGATCAATCCGGCCTTGGCGTTGGGCGCACCGCACACGACTTCCAGCGCCGGTTTGCCCGGTTCGATCTCGACCTGCAGCACCTGCAGCTTGTCGGCATTGGGATGCCGCTTGGCGTCGAGCACGCGGGCGATGGTGAACTTGGCCAACGCCGCCGCGGGGTCGTCGATGCCTTCGACCTCGAGCCCGATCTGGTCGAGCATGCGCCGAAGCTCCTCGACCGACGCGGTCGTGTCGAGGTGCTCTTTGAGCCAGTCGAGTGTGAATTTCATCTGAGAACGTCGCGGGAACAGTGGTTCGGAGGCCGTCCTATGCCACAGGGTCGTCTGGGCGTCACGCGTGTTGGCAGTGGACGCGCAGTTTGCCGGGGTGCGTTGCAATCAAGGTGTTCAAAGGTTGAACGCGCCGCGCGCAGACGCCTTTTTCAAATCGGCATCGCCGCCGCTAGAGTGGCGCAATGACCGAGATCGCGACACGCCTCCCCGCCTCGCAGACGGTGGCCTTACGTCTGAGCCTCTATTTCGCTGCCGTGTTCACGGTGACGGGCGCATCGTTGCCGTACTTGAACTTGTGGCTCACTCATATCGGCCTGACCATCGGCGATATCGCCGTCATCGCAACGGTGACGCCCCTGGTGCGCATGATCGCGGGTCCGGCGACGTCGCTCGCGGCTGACATGACGCGGTTGCATCGGGCGTTGCTGATCGGCTGTGGATGGGGCTGGGCGCTTGCCTGGATGCTGCAATCGACCAGTTCCACGTTCGCCCTCGCCCTGAGCGCGCAATTATTGATCGCCATGACCGCCGCTGGTCTGTCGCCGTTGATCGAGGCAGTCACGGTGTCGTCGGTGCGTGCGTATGGCATCGATTACGGGCGCGTGCGGGTGTGGGGTTCTATCGCGTTCATCGTGGCGAGCCTCGTCGGAGGGTGGCTCGTCGATCAACGCGGGATCGCAGCCATCATCTGGTTCCTGATCGCGGGCGCGGTTGCGACAGCGCTGGCCGGTCATCTGTTGCCGCGGCTCGACGGCGGTGTTGCCGCGGGCCGGCGCATCACGCTCGCCGATACGGTCGCGCTGGTGCGAGCGCCGGAATTCCTGTTGTTCCTACTCGCGACCGGCCTGGCTCAATCGGCGCATGCGACACTGTACGTGTTCGGCGTCATCCATTGGCAAGCGCTCGGCTTTTCCAACGGCTGGTGCGGCGCGTTATGGGCGGTCAGTGTTGCCGTCGAGGTCGCGATCTTCGCCTGGGGATCGACGTTTCTCGGGCGCATTTCGCCCATCGCGCTGATGCTGGCCGGGGCCGCAGCCGCCGTGATCCGCTGGACGATCATGGCCTTCGATCCGCCGTCGGGCGTGCTGCTCCTGTTGCAGGCACTTCACGGTCTGACCTATGGCGCCATGCACTTGGGAGCGATCCGGTTTCTCACACGCGCCGTTCCCGACGCCCAAGGCGGCACCGCGCAAGGTCTCTATGCGCTCGTTACGACCGGCATCTTCATGGCCATCGCGGCATGGCTGGCCGGTTTTGCATATGTGCGCGCCGGCGCACTTGCCTATCTGCCGATGGCGGGACTTGCCGCTGGATCGGTGGTCGCACTCCTGGCGCTCAGCCGGCGATGGGATGGCGGTCGGATCGGCCGCGAGCCGTCGTCATGAGCGCTTGGCGAAGACACCGAAGCGCAGCCCGACATAGGTCGAAACCATCGCACAAAGCGAGGCAATGCCGATGGCGAAGGCCTTATCCCAGTGTGGCAACATCCAGATGACAAGCATGAAAACGATGTAGTTCAACGCCGCCGCACTCCAGCCGACGCCCGCGTACTTGACGAACTCGGCGACGCTGATCGGTGTGGTGACGGCAAACGTCAGTCGCCGATGGCACAGCCACGCGACGACCATGGCGACGGCAATGGCTGCGATGCGGCTCAGCCCCCAGGGTATGCCAATCAGGCCGGCCAACAGCTTGGTCACGGCGACGTCGACCATGAACGCGGCCGAACCCGAAATCACGAAGCCCGCCAATTGCGCAAAGCCCGAGCGCGATCGTGGTTCGGTGCTCATGCCGCGATCCTGCCAGCCGCGAGTGCCGCCCAAACCGGGGTCGCGCGGTCGATCCGTGCGTCCAGCGGAGGCCAGATGACGGCG
>JANOAW010000777.1:0-5613 GCA_031411355.1 Hyphomicrobiaceae bacterium
GCCGCGCCGTATCGAAGCTTTCCGGAAAGCCCTTGCGGTTCATCAGCCCGCGCCGGTCGAGTTCGGCGTTGGGATAGAGAAAGCCGTCCGTCGTGATCAGGTCGACGCGCGGATGGTCTGCCCACCGGCCCAAGAGCGCGCGCAGCACGCGAGCTGTCGTGCTCTTGCCGACGGCGACCGAGCCCGCGACGCCGATGATGAATGGGACCCGCGCCTCCTTGCGACCGAGAAATCGATTGGTGACCAGATGCAGTTCCTGGGACGCCGAGACGTAGAGGTTGAGCAAGCGCGACAGCGGCAGGTAGATCTGCTCGATCTCTTCGACGTCGAGATGCTCGATCAAGCCGCGCAACCCATCAAGATCACGCTCGACCAAGGTCATGGGCGTGTCAGCCCGCAGGCGGGCCCAATCCGCTCGGCTGAACTGGCGGTAAGGCGAAAACTTCAGCGCGCTGCGCTGGGCGGCGACCGGGTCGAGTAAAGCCAGATCGTCAGTCGGCATCGTGTCGGTCATGATGAGGTCGTCCGTCGCGCTTTTTCTTCAAGGCCCGATGTGCCGATGCGTCGGTCCAGGACCGTGAGGACGTCGGCCAAAGCGACGTTGCGAACTTCAAGGAGCACGAGCAGATGATACACGACGTCGGCTGCTTCAGCAGTCAGTTCGTCGGTTGAACCCGCAACGGCCGCGATCACCGTCTCGATCGCCTCTTCGCTGAACTTGCGTGCGCATTTCTGCGGGCCGGCATCGAGCAGCTGCTTGGTGTACGACGTACCGGCATCCGCCTCACGTCTGAGGCGGATCGTCGCTGAGAGCCTCGTCAAGACGTCGGCGGACATAGAGAGCATCTCGGGGTGCAAGAGTTACACGGTCTTTACCACCGTATGGCACGGTCTAGCCGATCGAATACAGAGGCCGCCGATGCACGACCTGCGCAAAGTTCGTTTCGCCGCAATCGACGGACTCGAGCGGGCGGATCTGCCGCTCGCCAACGAGATCTGGTTGGACGACCTCTACAAGGCGCCGTGGGTGTCGAAAGAGGCAATGAAACTCGGTTGCCACCTTGCCCGCTATATGGTGCACCCCGAGCCAGCCATGTTGAGCTTCAGCCAATTCGAGACCGTCTGCCAACTCAGCCCCGAGGAAGCGCGCAAAACCCTGCAGGTCATGAAAGTTTTCGGTGTGGTGCACGAATTCACCTGTGAGCGAAGCGACATTCGCGTGACCTTGCATCTGTCGTTGTTGCAGCGCCTGCGTGTTCTGGAAGCCAAGCAGCGATTTCTGGCCGCGCTCGGCAGTGGCCTCGACATCCCGTGGGCACCGCCTGCCGGATTTCCGAGCGTCGAAGAGGCGGCGTAACGGGACACCGCGCCGCGCTTCAGGCGGGTCGTCACCGACCGGCGGCATAGCCCTGCATGCCGCGTGGATTGGCTGCAGCGCGCCGCAGCGGTCCGACTTGAGACGTGGCCGTCAGGCGGCCTTCCGACCAATCAGCCCCGACTTCGACGCTATGGCCGCGACGTCTGAGTTCGTCGACCGTCGCCTTGGGCACGCGTCCCTCGACAACGACGACGCCTGGACGGGCGGCACGCGGCCAGAATGACGCCGGGAAATGTTCGATATGCCAGCTCGGTGCGTCGATGGCTTCCTGCAGGTTCATGCCGGCACGACCGCCGCGACCGTGGACGTGGCGCAGAAACATCTGGCAACTCCATTGATCCTGTTGATCGCCGCCGGGAGTACCCCAGCTGAGGTAGGGTTTGCCGTCTCTGAAGGCCATGCCGACCGACAACGTGGAGCGCGGGCGTTTGCCTGGTGCGAGCGAGCCGGGGAGGCCTTCATCGAGCCAGAACATCTGACCGCGGGTGCCGAGTGGGAAACCGAGCGAGGGAATGACCGGCGATGATTGCAACCAACCGCCCGAAGGGGTGGCCGTAAACATATTGCCGTCGCGGTCGATGACGTCAATGTGGACGGTATCGCCTTTCGTGTCGCCGAGGCGACCGACCGTTGGCTCGCCGGACCCTGCCGACGGCGCGCCGTCGGATGAGCCGATGATCATCTTGCCGCCGAAACCCTCGATTTTTCCGGGGCGTTGGGAAAGATCGGCGACAGCCCCAATGAGCCTGCGCCGCTCGGCGTTGTAGCCATCCGAGAGCAGGGTTTCCATGGGCACGGCTGCGAACTTCGGATCGCCGTAGAACACTTCTCGATCCGCATAGGCGAGTTTGGCGGCTTCAATCCATATGTGCAGATATTCGGCGGAGGTCGGGTCCAACTGGTCGATGCCGGTGCCATCGAGCAGCTTCAACATCTGCAACAGGACCGGACCTTGCGTCCAAGACCCCGGCTTGAAAACACGATGGCCGGCGTAGTCGATGTGCAGCGCATCTTCGATGGTCGGTTGCCACGTCGCCATGTCGTGAGCGGTCAAGACGCCGTGATGGCGACGGCCCGAGGTATCCATCACTGCTTGAGACCGACAGAAGCGTTCGACCTCTTCGGCGACGAAGCCTTGGCTCCAGGCCTTGCGCGCACGCGCGATTTCTTTGTCGCGGCCCCCACCACCGCTCTCGGCCTCGTCGAGGATACGGGCGTAAGTGGCTGCGTGTCTGGGGTTTCGAAACAGGCTGCCTGTCGCGGGGGGTGCGCCGCCGGGCAGATACAGGGCTGCCGACGTCGTCCAATGGTCGCGAAACAGATCGGCGACCGTGGCGATGGTCTGGGGCACGCGCTCGACCAGGGGATGGCCATGTTCCGCGTAGCCGATGGCCGGCGCAAGGACGTCACGGACGCGCATCGTGCCGAAGCGTTCGAGTACGAGCATGTAAGTTTCGAAGGTACCGGGCACGACCGCGGGCAACAGCCCCGTGCCCGGCATCATGTCGAGACCTAGATGGCCGCGCATATGCGCATTGGTGGCGGCGGCCGGCGCCGGGCCTTGGCCACAGATGACCTGCGGCTTGTCCCAGTCACGCTTGGCGATCATAACCGGCACGTCACCGAGCGGGCCGCACAGATGTGGCTCCACAACCTGCAAGGTGAACGCGGCCGCGACGCCGGCGTCGAAAGCGTTACCGCCCTTTTCCAATATGCCCATAGCCACGGCGGTGGCGATCCAGTGGGTCGTGGCCGCGACGCCGAACGTACCTTGAATTTCGGGTCGCGTGGTGAAGGCGGTGGTCATGCGCTGGCTCGCGTTCGGTTCAGACACGGTCGGTGTCGCATCTCGACTTCAATGCGTCCAGATCAGCGCACTCTCGTTTGCGCCGTGCTCGTCACCGAGGCATGGTCATTTCGATCAGCCGTACCCAGTACGAGACGCCGAGTGGAATGGCTGCATCGGCGAAGTCGTAGGCTGGGTGATGACAGCCGGCTGTGTCGCCGTTGCCGAGCAGGATCATATTGCCGGGTCGCTCGTTGAGCATGAAAGAAAAATCCTCCGACCCCATCAGTGGCACCGAGTCGGGCACGACATGGGCGACACCCGCGACGTCCTGCGCCACGCGCACGGCGACGTCGGTTTGCGCGGCGTGGTTAATCGTCGGCGGATAAAGACGAACGTAGTCGATGGATGCGGTCGCACCATAGGAGCGCGCGATGCCGATGGCCGTCTCGGTTATGCGGCGCTCGAGCATGTCCTGCACCGTTGGCTCCTGTGAGCGGACGGTGACGAGCAAATCCGCTGTTTGTGGAATGACGTTGGCGACATGGCCACTGTTGATGGCGCCGACCGTGATGACGCCGCTCTTCAGCGGATCGAGGTTGCGGGAGACGATGGTTTGGAGGGCCATGACGATGTTGCATGCGGCGACAATGGTATCGACGGCCTTGTGTGGCTCGGCGCCATGACCACCCCTGCCTTCGACACGAATCTTGACGGCGTCGGAGGCTGCGCACAACGGCCCCTTTCGCGTTGCGATGGTGCCGACGGGGATGCCAGGCATGTTGTGCAGGCCGTAGACCTCCTGGATACCGAAGCGCGCCATCATGCCGTCCTCGCACATGGCCCTGCCACCGGCACCGCCCTCTTCGGCCGGTTGGAAAATCAATACAGCTGTGCCGTCGAAGTTGCGCGTTTCAGCGAGAAATTTGGCGGCCCCGAGCAGCATCGCCGTGTGCCCGTCGTGACCGCAGGCGTGCATCTTTCCCTTGACCTTGGAGGCGTATGGAAGTGCCGTCAGCTCCTCGATCGGCAGCGCATCCATATCGGCGCGCATGCCGATCACGCGACCGGAGGCGTTTGATCGGCCGCGGATCACACCGACAACGCCGGTGCGGCCAATGCCGGTGACGATGTCGTCGACGCCGAAGGCGCGCAGCTTCTCGACCACGAACACGGCGGTCTGGTGGACGTCGTATTGCAGCTCGGGATGTTCGTGCAGATGTCGCCGCCACGACGTGATGTCGTTGTGCAGGTCGGCGACGGAATTGACGATCGGCATGACCGGCCTTGCTGAACCTGCGACGTCTATTCAACGGCAGCGGCCGCAACGTTGGCGGCTGCGGCCGTTGATTCAGTCAGATGTAGACGCAATTACAGGCAAAGTTTCTGGCCGCTCGAGGTCAGGCGGCACGTGGTGGCCGATGGGTTTTTGCAATACCAGTTCACGCCACGGACGTTACAATGCTTGAGGCCTTTGGGCGTGCACGTACCGTCCTTGTTGAGCCAGAACCCCGGCTTGCAGGCGGCATGTGCTGGTTGAGAACCGGCGACGTTGAAGACGGAGACGATGGCTGCGACGGCGGCGATCGTTGCAAGGCGGTGGATCATGAAATTGGTGACCTTCGGATCGACTTGGACTTTCGTGTGCCCCGGATAAAGTTTGCATTGGTCAGAACCTCTGTCAAACGGCATCGCCGGCAGTTTAAAGTCGTGCAGCCGATCACCCTCATCGTTGCGTGGAAAAAATGCTCAAGGCGGACCGTTTGGCGCCGTTCGGACCGCAACGGTGGTTTGAAGACTTCGCCGTCGGCGAGACGTTCTACATTCCATCGCGCACCGTAACGGACGCTCACTTTCTGGCGTTTCAGGCGGCGTCCGGCGACAATCATCCAAGCCACTACGACCGTGAATATTGCAAACGCCGCGGGCACGCCGATCTGCTTGCGCACGGGTATCATGTGGTCATTCAGACGGCGGCCGGCGCCGGCATATTTCCGTTCCTGGTCGAAGACAGCATGGTCGCTTTCGTCGAGCAATCATCCCGGTTTTTGCAACCCGTCATCGCCGGCGACACCTTGTATCCGCTGCTGACCGTCGCCGAGTTGAAACCGCAGCGCACGACCGGCGTCATCACACTCAGCTCTACCGTGCACAATCAACACGAGGTTTTGGTGATGGACGGCATGCAGCGCTATGTCGTGAAACGTCGCGTGGCCTCTGGCCAACCGTCATGACGCATCGGCGCGGTTCGACCAACGTCGCGATCGGCACAGTGTGATCATCTTGGTTCCGCCGCGCGCTCGGCGCAATGCAGCCGCGTCGTTCTCATAGGCATTAACCCAACTTCGACATCTTGCAGGTAATTTCGCGGTCATGCGTTTGTTCCGCGTCGCTCCTATCGTCTGTGTCCTCGTGTCGGCTGCCGTCCTGGCGGGCTGCGGCAAGAGTG
>JANOAW010000778.1:0-9661 GCA_031411355.1 Hyphomicrobiaceae bacterium
TCCGTTTCGCCATCGCCGTCGCCCGATTTGGTGCCTTGCTTGGTCGCGTCGCCGATAATGCGGCTGCTTTCGGCTATGACGAGGTCATCGCGCTGGCAGAGGCCGCCAAAGGCGACGACCCGACGGGCAAACGCGCCGTTATTGTCACCGCGATGCGCGCAGCGCGAGCAGCTTCTCCTTGATCCGCGATGCGCGCAGCGCCAGCTACCCTCCCTGACCTGTGATGCGCGCTGCCATTGACGCGTCCACTAGGTGGTGTAGGGATCTGGGCATGGTGGACGGTACTGCATCGAGCCCGGCGCGGGCGAGAAAGCCATCGCGCGAACGTGCGCGAAAGCTCGTGCTCGCTTTACCCAACATTCTCACCTACGGTCGCATCGCAGCCGTGCCCGCGATTGTCGTCTGTCTGTTCGGCTTTGGCAGCGAAGAGGCACGTTGGCTGGCCCTGGTCCTCTACACGCTGGCGTGTGTGACCGATTGGTTCGACGGCTATCTCGCCCGCATCTGGGAACAGCAATCCTTGCTCGGCCGCATGTTGGATCCGATCGCCGACAAACTTCTGGTCGGCACGGTGTTGCTGATGTTCACAGCCGACGGTACGATCAGCGGCGGTCATGTGTTCGCGGCCGTCATCATTCTGTGCCGCGAGATCCTCGTCTCGGGCCTGCGCGAATTCCTCGCCAATCTCAATCAGAGCGACAAGATCAAAGTCTCGCAACTGGCGAAGTGGAAGACGACCCTGCAGATGGTTGCCCTCGGCGTGTTGCTGGCCGGTCAGGCGGGCGAAAAACTAGTGCCGGGCTTGCAGGCAATTGGCCTCAGCCTGCTGTGGCTCGCAGCTTTGCTGACGTTGTTCACGGGCTACGACTATCTGCGCGTCGCCATCAAGCACGCCATCGACGACTGAGATTTGAGCACCGATGTCGACAGCCCCGACCGTTCGTCTTGTCTATTTTGCATGGGTGCGGGAACGCATCGGTTGCGCGGGCGAGGACGTGGTGTTACCTGCGAGCGCGACAACTGTGGCTGACATCGTGGCTTGGCTCGCAACGCGTGGCCCCGAATATGCGCACGCCTTCGAGCGGCCGACCGTCATTCGTGCGGCCCTCGACAAGATCCACGCCGCGCCGACAGCGGCGATTGCCGGCGCCAGAGAAATCGCATTTTTTCCGCCCGTGACTGGCGGCTGATGGTCCTCCGGCGACCGCGGTATCAGACGCGACGTTTGCGTTCGGCATCGTCCCAGGCCGTCAAAGCCTGATAGTCGGGCACGAAACCGAGACCTTTCTTCGCATCCGACGAGACGACCGTCTGTGAGGTGACCACGTCGACGACCGCGGGCGCGTTTGCGATGGCGCGTTCAATTGCGCCGGGAAGGTCGGCGACCTTTTCAACACGTTCACCGTGGGCGCCGAGCGCGCGCGCCATGGCGGCGTAATCCGAATGGCGCAAGGTGGTACCCACGACGCGCCCACCGTAGTTCATCTCCTGGTCGAGCCGCTCGATGTTCCAACCGGCGTTGTTGGAGATGACGACGACGATTTTCGCGCCGTGTCGAACGGCTGTGTCGATCTCCATGGCGTTGATGCCGTAGGCGCCGTCACCGGTGACGGCGATCACCTGTCGGCCGGGAAACGCAAGTGCGGCTGCGATCGCGTAGGGTACACCGACACCGAGACAGCCGAAGGCGCCGGCATCCATATAGGTGCGCGCCTCGAGACCGACGCGGGCGAAACTCAGGAGGTCGCCACCGTCGGCAATGGCGATGAAATCCTTGTCAACTTTGGTTTTCAAAACCTCGAAAATAGCGGCTGGATGGATCTTTCCATCATCGCCCGTGGTTGCCGCCTTGGTCGAGGGTTTCGAGCGCTCCAGATGCTTTCTGCGCAACCCATCGGCCCAGGCCTTGTCTGTGTTGGGCCGGCGATTGCCAGCCGCGGCGACGATGGCCGCCAGGGCGAGCGCGGGTGTGGCGAGCAATTCGGGCGTGCCGCGACGATTGTCGACCAACTCGCCCGCGCTGTCGGCGAGGCGGATGAAGCGGGTCGCGTTGGGGAAAACCGCAGGCGAGCCATAGCCCATCTGATAGTCGAGCTTGCGACCGATGACGAACACGGTGTCGGCCTCCGTCATGGCCGCGGCCCGCATGGCGCCGACAACGGATGCATGTTCGGCCGGCACAAGACCGCGGCTTTCCTGCGTGTCGAGATAGACGGCGCCGGTCGCGTCGAGAAGGCGGATCAATTCGGCCGAGGCCTTGGTCGCTCCACGACCGGTGACGACGAGCGGCCGCTCGGCGCTCCACATGGCCGCGACGGCGGCTGCGACGTCGGCGGGATTGGGCGCGATCTCACGCGTCGTTTTCGCCCGCATCCAATCGTCGAGCACGAGTTGCTTTGGCACGACGGTGCGGAGAATGTCGGTGGGAATTTCCAGATATACGGGGCCGGGTTCGCCGAGGTCACCGAAAGCGCGCGACACGCCCTCGTCGAATTCGCGGATCACCTGATCGGCGACACGCAACGTGCGCGACTGGCGCGTGACGGGGCGAAGTATGTCGACGTGCGGAATATCCTGCAGTGGCCCCATGTTGGCTTGTGGGCGTGATGTGCAGCCGCCGATCAGCAAGACGGGCATGCGGGCGAGCGACGCGTTGGCCATGCCGGTGACGCAGTTGGTCACCCCCGGGCCCGCCGTCACCATGCACACGCCGAGACCGCCGGTCAGTTCGGCATGCGCGTGCGCCATGTGCACGGCCGCGCCCTCGTCGCGCACATCGACGATGCGAATGCCCAAGCGATGCACATAGTCCCAGATCGGCTGAATGTGTCCGCCCTGCAGACCGAAAATGCGATCGACGCCGCGTGCCTGCAGAAACTTGGCAATCCATTCAGCCGCCGTGTCGGGCGTGCTGTTGAGATCGAGTTGGGTCATGAGGCAAACTCCAGGAATTGGTATCAAAGCTCAGGTCAGGCGGACACACCGAACGTGAAGTCGTAGCCGTGGCCAAGTCGCGTGACGTGACCGGCGGTGGGCGTCGGGAAATGCACGGGCAGCACGATCGTCGGCGTGTTCGCAACTGACGCCAGAAATTTTCGACGCGAGGCGACGGCCAGCGTGGGATCACTGTCGAAAACGGTGAACCAGTCAGGTTCTCGACATTGCAAGGCGTGGTGCATCAGATCGCCCGTGACCACAGCGTGCTGCCCCTTGGATCTGATGTCGACGCAGCAATGACAGGGCGAATGGCCCGGCGTCGGGGTGAGCGAAAACGTGTCGTCGAGTTCGAAGGTATCGTCGACCAGCAGGGCTTGTCCGGCTTCGACGATAGGCAAGCAATCCGTGCTCCAGGATTGCGTCGGTGCGGGGCCTGGAGGAGCGCCGCCGCGTTTGGCGATCATTTGCCAATGGGCGTACTCGTCCTTATGGAAAATGTACTTGGCGTTCGGAAATGTCGGCACCCATCGGCCATCGAGCAACCGCGTGTTCCGGCCGGTGTGGTCAAAGTGCAGATGCGTGCAGAAGACGTGTGTAATCGACTCGAATGTCAAACCCGCGGCGGCAAAGCCGTCGAGCCACGGACCCCGTGGGAAATCGAGTGGTGGCGGATAACCTTTATGGTCACCCGAGCAGGTATCGACCAGAACAGTGTGGCGCGGCGTGCGCACGACGAATGTCTGATAGGTGATCATCATCCGGCCTGAGGCCACGTCAAACACGATCGGATCGAGGGTTTTCAGATGGTCCTGCGCAATCATGGGATCGTAGGACGGGAACATGTCCTCAGGCTTGCGCCAGGGACCGTCGCGTTCGACGATGCTGGTGATTGTGACGTCGCCGATGTTGAGCGTTTTCATGCGTGCCTCGATAGACAATGACGGCTCGTCGCGTGTCGGCTACATTCGGGTTTCAGCGCAATCGATCACGTAGAATGCGATGCTGGATCTTGCCGGTGGCGGTGCGCGGCATGTCGGGCTCGCCGATGAACGTCATCGATCTCGGCCGCTTATAACCGGCGAGTTTGTCCTTAGCCCACGTGATGAGCTCGGCTTCGCTGGCGGTTTGGCCGTCGTGCAGGACCACGACGCCGTGCACCCTCTCGCCCCACGTGTCGTCGGGCACGCCGATCACCGCCACGTCCTTGACCGCTGGGTGGCTGCCGATCGCCGCTTCGACTTCGGTCGGATAAACGTTCTCGCCGCCCGAAATGATCATATTCTTCTTGCGATCGACCAACCAGATATAACCGTCGGCGTCGCGCCGGGCCACATCGCCGACTGTGCAATACGCGCCGCGAAAGGCTTCAGCGGTTTTCTCTGGCAACTTCCAGTAGCCGTCGAATGTGTAGGGATTGGACGAAAACAACTCGCCGGCTTGCCCGTCGGCAACCTCGTGTCCGTCGTCGTCGAGCAGGCGGATCGCCGCCGATCCCACGCACTCGCGCCCGACCGAGCCGAGTTTCGTGAACTGTTCGTCCGGATGCAACATGGTCACCCATCCAGCTTCCGTCGACCCATAGAGTTCGAACAGTCCGGCGTTGCGGAACATGTCCATGACCGCGCGCTTGGTGTCGGGGCGAGCGGGCGCCGACGAAATCATCAGTTTGGTGACCCGATCGCAGGGGTATTGCGCGCGCACTTTGTCCGAGAGAGCGAGCAGCATGATGTAGTGCGTCGGCACGAGCGAGGTGAAACTGGCGCCGCTTTCCGACAGCGCGCGCAAGGCGTGTTCCGGATCAAAGCTCTTGCGCGAATAAATCGTCACCGGTCCGCCGGTGGCATTGAACGAGGAGAAGAAATACAACGAATTGGCATGACACATCGGCATCACCAGCATCGCGCCCTCACCGCGGCGGATACCGAGTTCGATCTCGGTCACCATGGCCACCAGCGCATTGCCGCCGTGGCTGCGAACGGCCCCTTTCGGTGCCCCTGTCGTGCCGGATGTGTACATGAACATCCACGGATCGGTCGCGGCAACCGAGGCGTCTGGTTCGCGGTCGGATGCAGCTGCGAGAAGGCTCTCATAGTCCCGCCAGCCGGCTGGGCACGCCGTTGCGCCGAATTGGATGATGCGTGAGGCCGCGACCGGCAGTGACGTGCCGATCTGCTCGAGCACGCCTGCCAACTCGTCCTGCACGAGGATAGCTGAGACGTCAGCGTTTTCGACGATGTAGTGTACCTCGTGGCCGACCAGACGGAAATTGATGGGTACGGCGATGAGACCGGCCTTCGCGGTGGCGGCATAGATCTCGGCCCACTCGACGCAGTTATAGGCGAGCACAGCGACCCGATCACCGTGGCGAAGGCCGAGGCCCATGAGTGCGTTCGCCAAGCGGCATGCGCGGCCATTCCAGACCCGGTACGTCATGGATCGCTCGAGATCGCGAATGCCGACCACATCCGGCATCAAGCGCGCCTGCGCCGACAGCGTTTCTCCGAGATTGAGCAGATCGCGCCGCATGCCGATGCTCCCGCAGATCGATTGTCTGATATTGAATTTGAATTCTGAATTCGGAATTCCGTTACCAGCGCGGCTCAGCATGAGCAAGCGCCCAAAACGGCCAAAACGTCATCCCGTGGTGCGGCGCCGGCTGACGGCGATCAGGCCAGCACTGACTGAGACACTGGCCATAGCGGCGAACAGAAACGACCATGAAAGTCCTGCCGTAGGCAACGTCCATCCGACCACGGCAAAGAACACGCAGAATCCGATCAGTGACAGCGATATGCCTCTCAAGACCCGCAGCAGCGCATCGTAGCCCGTCTGATGAAGGGTAAATGAGCCGACCACTGTCAGTATGACCGGGTAACTCGAGACGATGCCGGACAATTGCGGCCCCAAGCGATCAGCGCTGAACAAGATCGCGGCGACGAGCGCGAACGTCACGGCCATGCGCGCCGGGATGTCCCACGTCGGCAGTTTTGCCGCTCTCGGCTCGCCCCGTGGCTTTGGCAACAGGACATACGCCGACAGCAATGCCGCAATGCCGGCGAGTGTCGCGAGCCCGAGCGGAAGGTCGAGGTGTCGCGTCACCAATGCCGCGCCGGCAAACGAGGCGGCCGCGGTTGGCAGTGCGACGAACCAGGGCGCAAAGCGTGCCGTCAGGCCAAAGCCGAGAATGAAGGCCACGATGCAGAGCACACCGAGTTCGACACCGATGGCGGCACCGACCGCGAAATCCGAACCCTTGTCGAGAGCCAGAAAGAACAGCACCGGCCCGGTCATCCATGGCAGGCCCATGACCAAGCCACCGATCGTCGGCCCCCATCGCCGAGCAATCAGCGACATGAGTGCGACGAGGACGGGCGGAACTGCCACCTTGAAGATAAACAGGCTCAGCGACACGGTCGGCACTTTCCGGCTATGATTGTCTGTTGGAGCCGTACCACGGGCTCGCGACGGCGTCGTCGACGCGCGGCACCGACCCGTGTCACGCTTGAAGCTGCTTGCATACGCATCTGAGTTGCGGCATAACGAACATTAAAAGAACAATGTTCTGGACTACGGCTCTCGCGAGAGCTCTCGACGACTGTTGGTCGCATCACGGCTGCGGTGGATAAGAGCATGAATGTCGTGGACAAGATGGTGTCGACGAGGCGCAAATGGCGCCGATCCGCTAGACGATTGGCACCAGATGCGCGTTGTCAGTCGTGGCCGCAGGCTTGAAGCCTCGACGACGTTTGCGTCGGACACGAGCGCGCGAGCGACAAGAGCTTGGGACGGCGCTCGACTGAAGTCGGCGTGCGACTGAAGACGGTGTGCGACTGAAGACGGCGCGAAGTTTGAGATGGCGCGAGACCACGGTCGGCGCAAACGCGAGACGATACGAGAAGGAGAGTGTGATGGCTGGTTCTGTGAACAAGGTGATCCTGGTCGGCAACGTCGGTAAAGACCCCGAAATCCGGCGCACGCAGGACGGCAGGCCGATTGCCAACATCAATATTGCCACGAGTGAATCGTGGCGCGACAAGAACACCGGCGAACGCAAAGACAAGACCGAGTGGCACCGGGTGGTGATCTTCAACGAAAATTTGTGCAAGGTCGTCGAGCAATACGTCAAGAAGGGCGCAAAGCTGTACATTGAAGGCCAGCTGCAGACGCGCAAATGGACCGACCAGGCCGGCGTCGAAAAGTTTTCGACCGAGGTCGTGCTGCAAGGCTTCAACGGCACGCTCACCATGCTCGATAGTCGCAATGCCGGAGGCGGGAGCGCAGGTGGCATGCAGGACAGCGGCAATGCTGACTACGGCGCCGATGCCAATTACAGCGCGGGCGGTGGCAATGGCTATGGTTCGGGCGCCAAGAGTGGTGGCGGCGCAAGCCGATCGCCGAACCCGGCCCCTGCTGCCAAATCCGGTGGCGCCGCCGGCAAGCCGTTCGACAAACAGTTGGACGACGAGATTCCGTTCTGAAACGAGTTTCGCCAGCGAGCCTCGTCCACCACTTCGTGTCTCGGTCCCCCGGAAACATCGGCGCGCGTCAGCAGCACTGATCTTTCCGGGAGCTTTGAGTTGGCTGGCGTGGCCACTGCCACCGGTGGGGTCTACCACCGGCGCAGCGGGAAATCGTCAGTTGGCGACGAAGCAGTAGAATAACCCGTTACCGCCGGTCTTGACCAGCGCATCCTTGCTGCAGCCGGCGCTGCCGTGTGATGAATTCCACGACTTCATGTGCCGTGTATCCTTCAGGCCGATGCGGTCGTGGTGACCGACGATGGCCGATCCGTCGCCATTTTTGGTCCAATTTCCGCACGTTGTGTCGCCACCGGCGGTCGAGTACATGCCACCTGGATCAGACCCAGTCAGAATATCGTGCATGTTCTGCGCATCGCCACGGCCCATGATCGGTTCGCCCTTCTCGGACACAGCGGTCGCCTTCGTGACGTTGTTTTTGTCGGAGTGCAATTCGTCGACCGAGGCCGCGACCACGACTCCCTTGGCGTTTTTCCACGGACCTTTGCCGATGCGCTCCCGCGCATTGACGCCCGACTCACCGCCCGGCGCTGTCGTGCTGAGATAGGCTTTCCAATTGGCAGCCGTCGATCCCGCAGCTTTCGCCAGGGCCACGCAGTGAGCGTCGGCGCCTTCGAGACCGCCGAGATTGGCACCATCGCCCTTTGGCGCACTGGTGAGGAAAAACGTCATATCGGCCGGCGCTTGCGCGTTGACCACGGCGGTCGACACAAGTGCAGCCGCCAAGCCGATCGCCGCTACCATCTTGTTGTTCATTGGGTCCATCCTCCTGATCGATGCGATATGCACCGATGCACACGGTGAACGGCGGCCGAGCAGCCGTCATCCAGTCGGAGAGATGAATTTTTCGTGTAGTGCCTGCTGTCAGCGCGGGGGCCGACGTCGCGTGAGATCGCCTTCAGCGGCAGGTTGCGCTGCCGGCGATCCGCCGGGCGGAGATATCGCAAGGCTGCCTTTGGGGGTGCCGGATGGCCGGCCGATCGGCGCTGGAGCGGCCGTGGTCGTCACCTTGGGCTTGGCACAATCCGTCAGCCAGACGTCATAGACTGGATGTTCGACGGCGTTCAGGCCAGGGCTTTCAGCGAACATCCAGCCGGCGAAAATCTTTTTCTGTTGACCGTCGAGCTGGATTTCCTGGACCTCGACGAACGTCGTCGTTTTCGGCGGCTCGGTCGGCTGGCGGGTGTAGCAGCTGCGCGGCGTCACCTTGAGCGCGCCGAATTTCACGGTTTCGCCGAGCGGAACCTCAAGTTTGGAAATGCGCGCCGTCACCTTGTCGAGTGCGGCGAAGATGGCGACGCCGTTTTCGATTCGAGCTGAGGTATCGATACGCTGCGCGCTTGCCGGCGACAGCATTACCGTCGTGGCGATCGAGATCACTGCCGTCTGTAAGCTGACGCGCATCCGCGGCTAGGTCCCCTCAATCGTCCAGGCGCTCGCGCTTAGCGCGGCGAGCGTGTTCGAGCAACGCGATTATCCCCGGAAAATGGGGCGCGAACACGGCCGACCTATTTGCGCAGCACTGTCCGGTCGGAGGTGAACAGTCCGTAGACGACTTTGAAGATGTCCTGCTCGTCGGTCGCCGCGAAATCCGTGACCAGGCGACGCAGCAGCGGATCGTCTGCGGCTTCTTCATTGCGGCCCATGTAGTAGCGAAAGACTTGGCGCACGAAACACTGCTTGAACATGGTCGAATTGGTGAGTTGCTTCAGGGCATCAACGGACGTGCGCGTCTTGGTCGGCTCTTCATCGAGAAAATTGATCATCGTCGAGGGATCGACGGCCGCCCCGTTGTCGACGGTACGAAAGCGGCCGAGCGGGTCGTAGCTCTCTTGAAAGAAGCCAAGTGGATTGATGATCTTGTGGCAACCGGCGCAGGCAGCCCCACGCGTGAGGGCGTGGACTTTTTCACGTTCGGTCGTGCCCTCGGCGTCGCTGACCTTGCCTTGCTGTTCGGGCGGGGCTGCGTCCATTTCTCGGCACAACACCTTGCGCGCCCAGAAGGCGCCGCGTTTGATGAGGCGCGTGTCCGTCGGGCCCGAGTGCGAGGCGATGACGGCTGCTTGCGAGAAAATACCGAGGCGTTTGGCTGTGTCGAGGGACACTGGCTTGTCGCCCGTTTCGCTCGCCGCGCGGGTGCCGTAAATCGGCTCGAGGGCTTTTGAAATATACCCATCCGTCGCCTG
>JANOAW010000779.1:0-4180 GCA_031411355.1 Hyphomicrobiaceae bacterium
TCTTGCGACCCTGCAACCAAGGCCGGTCGAGCAACGCGAGGGGAACGCGGGTAGTCTTGCCGGCGCCGGGCGGGGCGACCAGGACGGCCGACGTCCGCGCGTCCAAAACGGCGCGCAATTCGGGCAGGGCGTCGTCTATGGGCAGGGGCTGATCGAAGGTCATGGCGGCCCTATAGCCGGTTCGATACCGGCTCGCACGGCCATCTGCGCCAGACCGAACGTCACGTGACCGGCTCGTAGACCTGTTGGGGTTCGCTGCGACCGCGCAATTCGATACGGCCGATCGGGCGAACGCGTCCGGGTCCGAGCCGCACGCCGGCCTCTGGGCCGATGCAGATGGAGGTGCCGAGGGTCTTGTTCGCGGCTTCGAGACGGGCCGCGGAATTCACGACGTTGCCGTGCGCGGTGTAGTCGAGCTTTTTGCCGCCGCCGACGTCGCCGACGATGGCTTGACCGGATTCGATGCCGATGCGCGTGCGCCCGAAGGCCAACGTCACGGCCGCTGGCGTCTGCTCGAACTGACGCGTAAAAACGAGGATGGCGCGGGCGCAGTCGAACGCGCGTTCGTGATGCGCCGCCAGATCGAAGGGAACGTTGAAATACGCGTGCACGGCATCGCCGACGATCTTATCGATCAAGCCACCATGCGCCGAAATGATGGCGCTGACGCCGTCGAAATAGGCGTCGAGCAGGGCGATCAGTTGTTGCGCGCCCGCACGTTCGGTCATCGCGGTGAAGCCTTCGACATCAGTGAACATGGCGGTGATGTCCCTGATCTCTCCGGACAGCTTCAGGCTCGATGGATTGTCGACGATGCGTTGCACCACTTCGGGGGCGAGGTGCTGTTCGAAGCGGTGCCGGATCGCGGCTGCGCGCGCGCGGGTTTCAGCCGCCGTCACGATGGCGGATGCCGCAAAAGCGGCGGTCGCTGCGAGGATCGTCGGTATCGGGTCAAACAGGGTGTGGGAGAAGCGGGCCAGCGCGATCGCAATCAGGCCGAGGCCGGCGAGACCGGCGACAGTCGCCGCGGCACCCTGCAGGGGGGCGAGGGTGCGGCCGGCCAACACAGCCAATGCTGCGGCCAAGAGCGGTGCGACGCGTTCGATCCAGCCGAGCCACGCGGGGGTGGCTGGCACGATGTCGGACAAGATCTGTTCGATGGCGTCGGCGTGCAGCTGCACGGTCGTGACGGCACGCCCGATGCCGGTCCGCCAACCACCCGCTTCGGGCGCAGAACTGCCGAGCACCACGATGCGGCCGGCGATCTCTCCCCGGGTGCCAGGATCACCCAATGACGCCGCCGAAACCGTGCGCGCCTGCTCACGCGCCGCTGAACCGGGTACGAGGCGCAGCATACCGTCGACGGGCAACGAGACGCGGCGGTCTGCGATCATGAGGTTGCCGGGCACACCGTCGACGATCAAAGTGGAGGCGCGTCGTGCCACGCGAACTGCCGTGACGCCGAGCCCGGGGATCGTCTGACCATCGGCTGTGGCGAGCAACGGTACGCGACGCGTGGTTCCGTCCGCATCGGAATCGAGCACCATGACACCCAGACCGGCCGCATGCGCCAGAATGGACGCGCTCGGCGCGATCCAGCCCTCGCCTTGCCAGAAGCGTTCGTCTTGAACCGATCCGCGTACGATCAAAGCCTGATCGGGAACAGGCGTGACGGGACGCTCGGGATGGAGGGCTGCGCCGAGGACCGTCGGCGTCCGCGACAGGCTGTCGATCAGCAGCCGATCACCATCCGGCTGGCCGTCGGCGAACTTGGCCAGGGACGCGTCGCCGGTCGCCTCAGCCAGGCGACGTGCCAGAGCCGCGGGCGACCTCAGATCGGGGCCCTCGATCAACACGTCCAGAACCACGAGCGTCGGTTTTGCCCGACCAACGTCGTCGAGAACGGTTGCGAGCTGAGATCGACTGAGCGGCCAGGAGCCAAATTTGGCGATGGTCGCCGGATCGATATCGACGACCGTCACGTGCCGGTCGGGCTGACGCATGTAGACGGCCACATGGTCGAACACACGTTCGCGCCAGCCACTGGCGAGGCCACTCCAGACGTAGAGGCCGGCGAGCGCGCAGCTCGCACACCAGATGACGATCGCTTGGCGATACAGCTTTGCCATACGCAGCGTCGCCATGAGCCGCGACGGGTCAACCATCTTCGGTGTCCGCGAGTTCGCCGAGTGCAGCTATGTCGAGCACGGTGATGGCCGTGCCACTCATGACGATCATTCCGACATCGCGCAGGTGACCGAGTTGTCGACTGGTGTTTTCGCGGCTGAGCCCGAGATACGCGCCGAGGTCGCTCTGCGATGCCTTGAGGTCGAAAGCGATACCACCGTCCTTGTTCTGGCGACCATGCTGGTTGGCGAGCCGCAGAAGGCCTGAGGCGACGCGCGCGCGCATGGAGCGCTGTACGTCCTCGACGATCGCTGAGGCGGCGCGTAATTTTTCGCACAGCACCTGCACCACCTCGACCAGAGCCGCCGGCTGGCGTTCCAAAACCGGCATCAGGTCGCGACGATACAAGACGACGACCTCGGTTGCCTCGAGCGCGGTCGCAGTCGCGGTGCGCGGGCCGCCGTCGAGAACCGCGATTTCGCCATTGATGTCGCCTGGCCCGAGAAAATTTAGCACCACTTCGCGCGCGTCTGCGGTGGTGTTCCAGATTTTTAGGCGGCCAGCGACGATGACCATCAGGCTGTCACCCTGATCGCCGCGCCGATACACGACGTCGCCTTTGGCGAGCGTGCGCAGCTGGGCGCGTTTCATGACACCGTCGAGCGACGGCTCGTCGAGCCGTCCGAGAAAGGTCGCGTCGGCGAGGACTTTTCGCGCGCGAACGAGGGCTGCCTGCGGTTCCTCCGACATATCGGCTTCGGCTCCTCGACGTTCAGCTGTCGACGCAAGTTGAAGCAGATGCGCGGCGTCGGCTCAAGCCGTCGGTCCCATCTGAACAGTCGGTCTGTACAAATGCATTCGGCCGCCGAAGCGGCCGAATTGGCAGTCACCCAGCAGTCCGAGCCGCCATGCCCAATGACGGCCCATTCTGCGGTCGGTGATTGGCTCAGTTGGTGGCCGGCACCTTCGGGGCGGCAGCTTTGACAGCTTTCGAAGCTTTGGTGGCCTTGGATGCGGCGATCGGCGCGATTACGGCTTTCGGCGCGACGACTACGGCCTTCGGAGCAGCTTTCTGAACTGCTTTCGGGGCAGCCTTCGGAGCAGCTTTGACGACGCCCGCGCGGCGAGCGGAACCAGCGCGCTTCACACTGGCCGAAGCTTTGACTTTTTTGATCGGAGCCTTGGCTTTCGGCGCAGCCTTCTTGACGGTTTTGGTTGTGGCACGTGCCATTGGGGAAGCTTCCTGTTTGTTGGGGGTTCTCGACGTCTCTCTCATCGCGCGGGCGCAGCCCGAATCACGATGCAATCAGAATACTCTTCAAGTTCATAAACTTGAAACACACAGCATAGATGCCGTCTGCGAATGTTCCGCTAACTCGCTTTACTGATTCAATTCAGCAACAGTTCGCGTCCTTCGGCCACGTCGCACGCGCCGATTCGCCCTGGTTTCCGAAAACGTGTTTCGTCATTCGACGAACAAGACGTCGATGTCGGTGTCGTCGACGCGATCGGTGCCCACCAATTCTAGCGTGCCGTCCGACAGTCGGCTCAGTCCCTTCGTGCACGTTGCAGCAATGCCGCCGACGGCACCCGTTTCGATGGTCAGCCGAAACGATTCAGATGCGCCCTTGACCCAACTGTTCGACGTCGGATGATAATGCACCCAATAAACCGTCGGCGCCTGACCGTCCGCCGCACGTCGGTCCAATTCGGCGACGTCGGCATCCGACAGACAATATCGGCGCTGCAACGGCTCGACCATTTCGGGCGACCATCGCGCGCTACCAGCGATCGGTTTGTAATGATGCCGGACCGTGACTGGCGCCGTCGCCGTCACGACGGTCTGCCAATGGAATACCGTCCGTAGTGCCCACAACGGTTTGGTGACGTTGTCGATCACAGCGACGATCGAACTGTCTGCGAGCTGGTCACGCGCGTCGACCCGTAACGATGCCAACCGTTCAGCGATATCGTCGGCCAATGGATAAAGCGGCAAACCAAGATCGAGCAAGCGGCGGGTGACGTCGACATGACCGGCCGCGAGCGCGCGCAC
>JANOAW010000780.1:0-4467 GCA_031411355.1 Hyphomicrobiaceae bacterium
GAAAGCCAAGCGCCTGCTCATGCTGACCGACATTGCCGGCGTGCTCGACAAAGACAAGAAGTTGGTCGCCGACCTGACCATCGACGAGGCGCGCCGGATGATTCGCGACGGCTCCATTACCGGCGGCATGATTCCGAAGATCGAGGGCTGCATCGAAGTGGTGGAGGCAGGTGTCGACGCCGTGTCGATCATCGATGGCCGTGTGCCCCACTGCGTCCTGCTCGAATTGTTCACGGAGCACGGCGTCGGCACCATCGTCCGGCGCAAACGCAAATAGTCACAGGGCACGCAAACAGTCCTGTGATTGGCCAGCCTCTCATTGGCCAGCCTTTGATTGTCCTGTGCCTTTGATTGTCCTGTTGACGGCGCGACCGTAGATGACTAGAGGCTAGCCACCGTCGGTTGACCTCGACGTGCGAAGCAAAGTGCTTTCGCTGCCGTAGCTCAGTGGTAGAGCACTCCCTTGGTAAGGGAGAGGTCGGTAGTTCAATCCTACTCGGCAGCACCAGTAACTACGGGCTTTTCAGCCGGTTCGGCGCCTCTAAAAACCTCGGCCGACAGAACGAATGCTCAAAAAGCGCTAACACGACGGGCCTTGGCCTCGCTGGCGTCGAGTCCGACATTACATGGAGCAATCCGGACGGCTGTACACTCGGTCGCCGGTCCGACCTAACATCAGCAATTGCAAAAGCCTCGAAAAACGGAGTGTTTTAAGAGGCTTTGCAAAGCTTTGGTGCCCTCGGAGGGACTTGAACCCACACATCCGAAGATAACAGATTTTGAGTCTGCCGCGTCTACCGATTCCGCCACAAGGGCACATGGCGCTCGTTCGAGCCGGCGTGCGTTACGTGAGGCAGGTGATGGTGTCAACCGGTCGTGTCACACCGGACGTGTCACCCCTCGCACGCTTGTGGGCGCAGCTTTATCCGCCTACGTCGACAGCTCCTCGACCAGGCGGGCAAACAGCGTGGCGCGGGGTCGAATGTGCGATACCAGGATATGTTCCTCGTGCGTGTGCGCGCCGTTGCCGACCACGCCGAGGCCATCGAGCGTCGCGATACCCATAGCGCCTGTAAAATTGCCGTCGGAGCCACCACCGTGCTGGCCGTGTGGCAGGTCGAAACCGAGCGCTCGGGCATGCCGCTGTGCGCGCTCGTACAGATCCATCGTGCCGGCCGACGCCGTCCAGAGCGGCCGAACGGGGCCACGCTGCACCTCGATGCGCACGTCGTTGCGCACGCCCGCAAGGCCCGTCACCGTGCGGGTGATCTGGTCAAATGTCGCCATGTCACGAGCGACACAGAGCGCTTGCGCCGTGCACGTCATGGGCACGCAGTTGACCCAGCGCCCGCCGTTGAACACCGACACAGCATAAGTCGGCCCGGTGTCGAAATCGGAGCGGCTCTCGAGCTCCTCGACCAATTGCGCCATGACCCTGACCGCGGACCGACCATCATTGCTCGTCCACCCGGAGTGTCCGGGCCGGCCATGCGTGGTGAAGGTGAATCGCTGGAAGGCATGCCGGCCGGTAGTGACCTCGCCCATCGGACCTTTGGCCGGCTCCGGGATCAGAACGTAACGATGGTCTTTGGCCTCACCCTCGATCAACGCACGCGACGTCGGGCTGCCGATCTCTTCGTCAGGATTTATGATAACCGTCAGAGGACTGTCGAATTTGTCAGCGGCGATCACTGCGCGCAGCGCCGTCAGCGCCATCACGGTCCCGCCTTTCATGTCATAGATGGCTGGACCGAACTGCTTGTCGCCCTCGCGACGGATCGGCAACGGCCCAGCAAGCGTCCCGACGGGATGCACCGTGTCGGCATGGGCGACGATGAGAATGGGTGGCTTGCCGGTTTTGCCCGGTCGTTTGGCGCGCAAGATACCGCCGAGGTCGTCTCGACCCGCGATCGTCTCGACCACACAACCGAGCGCCGCCAATCGCGGGGCGATGAACGCTTCCATACGATCGACGGATGCCGCATCGTAAGTGGGGCTCTCGATCTTCACCCAATCCAGCATTTCAGCGAGTATGGCGTCGGTGTCGAAGGCGTCGGCGGAAATCATGGCGCGTCCTCACGGTTGCCTCGACCGCAAGATTACAGGTTGATCGACCAAGCGCGAGTACAAATGCGTCGCGATGCGTCAGGCCGCCAAGGCCGCGTCGGACACGACCAAGGCCGGCACGTGTGCACGTGCGGCGCGAGCCGACCGCACGCCGCGCAGATCGAAGGCGTCACGCGCTGCGATTTCGGGCAGTGCCAGCAAGCGGACGACGTCGTCGACCACATCACGCCCGATCCGATCGGCGACATAAAACACGACGCGCGTGCGCGTATCGAAATCGATCAGGCACAGCTCGTGTTGAACTTGCGATACCGACGTGCGCGCGACGTGAACCACACCGTCGAAGCAGGCAAGCGGAATGATGCGGGTGTGGCGGCCGAGCGCAGACACTTCCGTAATGGTCGCGCCGTCAGCCGTCACCTCGACTGTGCGCGCAACCCCATGTCTACGCCCGAAAACAGCGACGGGCGCAACGAACAAGGTGATCCAGATCAACGCGCCAACGCACAGTTGCGCCATTGCCAGGGGATCGTCGAAAGCGAGCGCGAGCACGTTCGGGCCGGCGAGCGCCAGCATCACGAACGGCACGAGAAGCGCGGCCGTGACCGGCAAGAGGACGCCGACGAGCATGACGGCTGAGGTTTTCGAGGGACGCTGTTCGAGACGCAAGGGCAGCGACAGAGCGGGCTTGGCGTCGGGCATCGTGTCATCTCGAACCGCGAATCGGCATGTCGTCAATTTATGCCGACGTGGTTTCGCGGGTGTTAACGCGCCACTCCCGACATGTGCGGCACAGGTCTTGCGATGCCGATTGGACGCGTCGAACTGGTTTTTGAGAGGCACGCATGCGCAAAGCTTTGTTCGCAGCCATGACGGGACTGACGCTGGTCACGGCCCCCGACGTCGGCTTGACCGAACCGCGTTGGCCGGCCCCTGTCGCGACGTATCGCTTCGAGATGACACCGGGATGCCGGCCGCCGTCGTCGTCACCATCGACGGGCGCCTGCGCTGACCAGATGGCCCGCTTCATCGCCGCCCGCAGCGAGGCCGCGAGCAACGGAAAAACGCTGCTCGTGGTCTTTGGGGCGACGTGGTGCCCGAGTTGCAAGAGCCTCGCAAAGATCTTGCCGGCCGCGGTCTCGGATTCGGGCTCGATGTCGGGCGGGCGCATCCACGTCGTCGACATCACCCTCTCGACCCTGCACGCCGGCAAAGTCACGGCCGTGCCGAGCGGGGAGGCTGTGCGCGCCGACCTCATGACCGCGCGACCTGATTTCAAGCAACGTGCCATCCCCTTCATTGCGGTGCTCGATCCCGTCTCGGGTGCGACTTCGGCGCGCAATCTCGACGATCTCGAGCAGGCTGGCGCCTGGAACACGACGCGACTCGCGCACATTCTCGCAGCCGCCGAACGTGAGGCACTCGGTCAGGGATCAGCGCCGGCGGAACCGTCGTGGCTGGCGCGCAAGTGGAAGCGCTGGTTCGGCGATTGAAGCTGGCGCAGTTGAGATCACCGCCACTGGGATTGCGGCTCGACGGCGCCTACCGCTAGGGTGCGCGACCTCTCAGCTTGCACAAAGATCCCGCCCATGGCCAAGCAGCCGAAATCCCCCCCCAACGCGTCCAGCCCGACCGGCGCCGCCAAACGCAAGCTGCGCAGCCAGGCGTGGTTCGATAACCCGGCCAATGCGGACATGACCGCGCTCTATCTCGAGCGCACCATGAACTTCGGCCTCACACTCGATGAGTTGCAGAGCGGGCGCCCGATCATCGGCATCGCCCAGACCGGCTCCGACATCGCCCCCTGCAATCGTCATCACCTCGTGCTCGCCGAACGCACGCGTGAAGGCATTCGCGAGATGGGCGGCATCGTCTTCGAATTCCCGATCCATCCGATCCAGGAGACGTGCAAGCGGCCGACAGCCTCGCTCGATCGCAATCTGCAATATTTGTCCCTGGTCGAAATTCTGTATGGCTACCCCATCGATGGCGTCGTGTTGACGACCGGTTGCGACAAGACCACGCCAGCGCAGATCATGGCGGCAGCGACCGTCGATATTCCCGCCATCGCGCTCTCGGGCGGCCCCATGCTCAATGGCTGGCACAAGGGCGAGCGGACGGGCTCGGGCACGATCGTGTGGAAGGCGCGCGAGATGATGGCGCGCGGCGAGATCGATTATAAAGGCTTTGCCGAGCTGGTCGCCTCGTCAGCCCCCTCCGCCGGCCATTGCAACACCATGGGCACGGCCTCGACGATGAACTCGCTCGCAGAAGCCTTGGGCATGAGCCTGCCCGGCTGCGCTGCGATCCCGGCACCGTACCGCGAACGCCAGCAGATGGCCTATCTGACGGGCAAGCGGATCGTCGAGATGGTGCACGAGGATCTGAGGCCCTCCAAGG
>JANOAW010000781.1:0-15086 GCA_031411355.1 Hyphomicrobiaceae bacterium
CGATCTCGCACAAAATCGGGCCCGACGCATTGGCCTGCGCGCCTCGAGCGTCGCGCGGGGTAGTCGACTCCTACAGCGTTCGACATTTGCCAACGGTGGGTTTTGGCTCACCTACGAGTATGCGCCGACGCCTGGTCGACCCGACCTGTTCGAGACGCCGGGTGGCCCCGGCTCGCGCGGCGCGGCGCGGCCGGACGGCTCGCTCGTGATGTTCTCGCTGCCGAGCGGCTTCAACGCTTTCTTCATGACCAACGGTGATGGCCAGCGCATCAACGATATACCGCTGTCGGTCCTGCGCAACGAGACACATCCGGGACGCAAGTTGACGGCCGGTGGCGGTTGCCTCGCCTGTCATAACCAAGGGCCGCGGCTTGCCGCTGATGAACTCAGAGCCCGTGTGACGGGCGACAACGCCGTCCCGCGTGACATCCGGGAAAAGGTGCTCAATCTCGCGGCGAGTGACGACGAGACAAAAGCTTTAATTGCCGGCGATACCAGCCGCGTCGGCGGTGCCTTGACCGAAGCCGGTGTGGTGCCTGGCGCCATGCTCGATGGCATCGAGCTGGTCGGTGCGTTGTCGCAGCGCTACGAGCGGGACGTGACGGTCGAAGCCCTTGCGGCCGAACTAGGCGTCTCGGTCAAAGACTTGAGGGATGCGGCTGGCAAGGTCAAAGAACTGGCGGGCGACGTGATCGACCGCATCGTGCATGGGCCAGTACCGCGGCGCCATGTCGAGGCCGCAGCCGGTGGATTGGCGGCGGCCGTGCGTTCGGGCATGGTCCCGCCCTTAGAGCAGGTGCCGCTCGTCGATGCGTCGGGTGACGACATCCAGCCGCGGTTGATCCTCAAGACCGGATCGACCGTGTTCAAAATCGGCGAGGCGCTGAGCGTTGTCGCCCGGGCGGCGGAAAGCTGCCATCTGACCTTGATCAACGTCGATCGAAACGGTCGCGGCACGGTCGTGTTTCCGAACGACTTCGAGCCGAACAATTTCATCGAAGCCGGCAAAGACGTGCGCGTGCCGGCCGATGGCGCACCTTACGTTTTCCGCCTGCGGGACGCCGGTCGCGAAACCATCGTCGGCATCTGCCAGACCGGAAGCAAGACATTGCCCGGTATCCGGCACGATTTCGAGCGTCAGCGATTCACGGAACTCGGCGACTACAAGGTTTTTCTTTCGCGGCTCAATCTTGCCGAAGGCGATGGTCGGCAGGTTACCGCGAAGGGCAGCGTCGATACCAAGTCACGTCGGCGCGGCCGCACTCCGGCTGGGCCCGTCACGTCAGCCGGCCCACGTGCTGATGTGCAAATGCGGGCAGCAGCGATCGTGGACGTTGTGCCATGATGCCGACGTCCATCGAGGCAGACCCCCGACCCATCGACTAGCGCGTCGTAACGCGGTGCCTTCACCCATGATTGAGGTCCGGGTCAAGTCGGGCTTGGGGACCAATCTGCGTGACTGCCGACACGCTCAACGCGAAAAACCGCTGCCGGAGACCGACAGCGGGGAAAAATCGCAAGACTCGTTTGCCGCTCAGGCGGTCGCCGACAATTTCTTGACGCGTGCGGTCAGGCGGGACACCTTACGTGCGGCCGCTTTTTTATGCACGGTGCCTTTGGTGGCAGCGCGCATGATGTCCGACTCGGCGGCCTTGAGCACGGCGACGGCATTGGTGGCGTTGCCGGAAGCGATTGCCGCTTCGACTTTGTTCACCGTAGACTTATAGCGCGAACGGCGCGCTTTATTGACTTCGGTGCGGCGCACCATCTGGCGGGCCGCTTTCTTGGCCGATGACGTGTTGGCCATGCGATGCAGTCTCCTCGAGCGGTCGAACGTCAGGCGGAGCGCTTTGGGATCAGGCGCCGAGCGCCACGAATGCCGAAGTCAGCCGGTCCGACGGTTGGATGTGGTCGATAGGTATGGTGGGTCGTGGTGTATCGTGTAGGCAACGCCGCTGGTCACCCTGGCAGGACCTGGGCGGCGAATGGCCCCTGGCCTATACGGGCTCGTTTCTGACAGGTCAACTCCGACGTGGCGCAACACTGCGGACTGACATGCTCTTTTTGGACCGGCCAAACTTCGTGTCCGAACGTATGGGCGAAACGTACGGCCACGCGGTCAACGGGCCACTTTTCTGACGTTGCCCAATCTGGCCACGGCCGGCTTGGTGACAACGTAATGCCGCACCATGCCGATGAATTTTGCGCCGACCTTTGAGCCGCGACGCCACATCGACTGGCATTCGACGGCCGTTTTGTCGAGCGGCATGATCAGGGTGAAGTAGTTCGGCAAGATGTCTGCTGCGCCGTCCGGATTGAGTTTCGTCCGTGTCATCTCGATCTGAGCGCCGGTCGATGAGATGTCCCGCAAGGTGCAATCGTAGGGGGTCGTTATGCCATCGAACAGGATCTTCGCCGGTGTCGCCGTATTTTTGCGTCTGGCCCAGCGTTTATTGAGTTGCTCAGCTTCATCTGCATCGAGCGTCGTACCGCGCTTCAGGACCGCATTCATACGATTGTGGAGAGACATTCGCGTGCACCCGATGGGTCGGTAGATCGCGATCGATCCAACCGCCGTTTTCAGGATTGCGCAAAAAAGATGAAAGCTTGGTTGCCACGACCGATGTTCGTCGTGTGTTCATTTGGCGTGGGTGGAGCCCGGTCAGGCGGCAGCGGCGAAATTTTCGCCGAGCCCCAACGCTTGCAAGGTGGTGCGGTTGACAAGGTCGACATCGAAGCGGCGCTCGGCCTTGGCGCGGCTGGCACGAGCCATGGTGGAGATGTCGTCCGGGCGGCGCAGGAACGACATCATAGCGTCGGCGAGGGCGTTCGAGTCGCCCGGCGGGAAGCGGCAGCCGTTGACGCGCTCGTCGACGACATCGCGGCCACCGGCGACATCTGCGACAATGATCGGGCGACCGACCGCCAATCCGGCAAGTATGCCCGGTGCAAGGCCCGCTTGCTCGCCGGTGTGGACGACCACATGTGAGGCGGCGATGGCTGCGAGATCGTCGATGTCGGCCTCGGCAAAACGCGCCAACGCCGAGCGTGGCCGAACCACTTCGACCGCGGCGGCAAACACGTCACGCGCGCGCCGATCGGACGGCGTCGTGACGTGGACGAACGTCAGTCCGGCTCCGATTGGCGGCAGCGCGACGGTACCGGCTAAATTCAAGTCGATGCCGGATGCCGGTGACACGATGACGGGGATGCCCGGCCGCAGCACGGATGCGAGATGGCGCGCGGCGTCGGAGGTTTCGACGATGACGGTGGTGGCTGCTTGCAAAGCCTTTTTCTGCGCCCGGTCGAGGACGGTCGGGAGGGCAGCGGTCATGAGCACCACGTGACGGATTGCCGCCCGCTCGGCGATTGGCGCCATGGCCGGCAGAAGGTCGAGATCCAGCACGGCGAGTGTGTGTGGACCGAACGCCGTCATGACGGCCGACAGATCATTGCGAACGCGATACCCTGCGAACGGATTGAAACCGCGAGGCTCAAAGGCGACCTCACACACTTGCACGCCGATGTTCTGCAGCGCTGCGGCGACGAGCGGCTCTATGTTCGGCGCTAGACAGACAACTGTATGACGCCGCCGCGTCGCTTCAGCGAGCAAGGCGTGGCGCAAACTGACGAAGGCGCGCGCATCACGCGTTGCGAACGCGATTCGGCGCGTGCCACTGACGACTGCTGTGTCGACCATTCAATGCAGGGTCCTGGATTTCTGCAGAGTCCACAGATAGCGGGTCGAATCAGCCTCTGCCAAGTCCTCGTCGTTCGATGTCTCGATCTGATAATCTTCGACGGTACGCCGCAAGATATCGTGTACGACCAACGGTTCACCCGAGGTAATGGCCGTTTCGAGTTCGGCGAGGGCGGCCGTGAGAGCCTCCGACGTGATCGTCGGTTCGCGCGATTTGAAGATGCGTGGATGTTCGGTCGCAGCTGTGTTGTCGCCGATCAGCAGCTCTTCTTTCAATTTTTCGCCGGGTCTGAGGCCGACGTATTCGATCGCGACGTCCCCTTCGGGGTTGGTGGTGTCGCGCACTTCGAGGCCGGACAAACGGATCATGGAGCGGGCGAGGTCCTCGATGCGCATGGGGTTGCCCATGTCGAGCAGGAAGACTTCGCCGCCGGTTGCCATCGCTCCAGCCTGGATGACGAGCCCGGCGGCTTCCGGAATGGACATGAAGTAGCGGATCATGTCCTTGTGGGTGACGGTGACGGGGCCGCCGTCGGTTATCTGCTGACGAAACCGGCGCATGACTGAGCCGGAGCTGTCGAGCACGTTGCCGAAACGAACCATTGTGAATATGGGGCCTTTGGCGCCTGTGCTCGCCAGTGATTGCAAAATCATCTCGGCCAAACGTTTGCTCGCGCCCATGACACTGCTCGGCCGAACGGCTTTGTCTGTCGAAATCAGGACCATGCGCTCGACGCCGGCCGCGATGGCGGCCTTCGCGACGGTCCACGTGCCGAACGTGTTGTTGAGGACCCCAAGAGACGGATTTCGTTCGATTATGGGCACATGTTTGTAGGCGGCGGCGTGGTAGATCGTATGGACGCTGTTCTCGACCAGAAGTTTTCTGATCAGCACTGAATCGAGGACGGAACCCAGGGTGGCGATGAGTTGCGTTGGTGGATGCTCCGCCTGTGAGGGGACGGCGCCGTCGATCTCGTCGGCTGCGGCCTTGAGTCGGCGAACAAGAGCGGTGATTTCAGCTTCGATCTCGTACAAAGCGTTTTCCGAGGAATCGAGCATGATCAAGCGCGACGGCTGCTGCGCAATGATCTGGCGGCACAACTCGGAGCCTATCGATCCACCCGCCCCTGTGATCAGAACGGTCTTGCCGCGCACGCTGCGCGCCAGCAGAGCCGCATTCGGCGGCACCACGTCGCGTCCCAACAGATCGAGAACGTCGACCGGACGCAGATCGTTGATCGTCACGCGACCTGACGCGATGTCTGTCAGGTTCGGCAAGGCTCGCACTTTGACGCCGACCTTTTCCAGTTCTGCCAGCACGCTGGCGCGCTCCTGACGGCTGGTTGTGTCGAGTGCGACGACGATTTCAGCCACTTGATGGCGATGCACGAGGTCACGGAGCAGATCAGGCCGGTGCACCCGGTAGCCGCCGATGTATTGACGCCAGAGTGTCGGATTGCGGTCGACGAAGGCGATCGGCATCAGCCGGTCGGAACGCTCGAGTGCCTGCGCAAGTCGGACGCCGGTCGGTCCGGCACCATAGACGACGACCGCACGACGATTGTATTCGCCCTTGCCGACCACGGGTACGCCGGCCCCGCGCAGAAACCAACCGATCAATTGACGGGTGATCCAGACTGCAACCGTGCCGAGAATGGGATAGGCGACGATGGCCGCGCGCGAAAATCCGACGGGCTGAACGAGAAAGGCGATCAGCGCCCAGAACAATGTCGACAGGATCATGGCTGCCGCGATGGCGTTGATCGCGCGAGCGTCCATGTAGCGGGTGACCATCCGATACAGGCCGAACTGAAAGAACGCGATGCACGACAAGACCGGGCCGAGACCGGTAATCACCATGAGCAAGGGGCCGGGGGGCCAAAACGGCTCGCCATAGCGCCAGGAATATGAAATCCAGACAATGGCTTGCAACACCAGCAGGTCGACGCTGATCAACAGAACACGCTTCTGATACCGGCCAAGTCTCAGCGCCAGGGCAGCGAGTTGCCCGGATGGTGCACTGTCGACGTTCGTGTCCGAATGACTTTCGCGTCTCACGCCAGCCCCACCAAAAGTTGCGGCGAAAATTATTGAAGATCCGTTGGCGACGTATGCTGCTATAATGCCTAGGTTGCATATTGGGAATAAAGTTCAAAGAGGCGTGTTTCGCCGATCCACATGCATTTGGTCACAGATCTTCGATCTTGACCGATCCCGTGGCAACATCGAAATGACACCGAGCGCCGGATGCGTCGAGCACCACATAGGTGCGGCGGAAACGGGCCTGCCAATTCTGGTGATCGACTTGCCACAACGCGACGTTGGTCCGGCGATCGCCGATTTCGATTCGCACTGAATTCGACGCCCCCCACAAGGGATCAGGACGCTGGGGATCAGGACGCTGGGGACCAGGACGCAGGGTTTCTCCGCGTTGGGTTTTTTGACACGCAGCGATCGCGTCTCGACCGTACGCAGTTACAAGGGCATCCTTCGTTGCCGTGCGATGCAGGTGGTCGACGATGCCGATCTTCAGCACGGCCAGGGCTGCCAACAGAATGCCAATGCGCTTCATCGCGTCACTCCACGGCATAGCGACCGCCGTGTGAGCGTGGCTCGGGAGGGTAAATAAAGGCTTTATCGACTCCGCGTTTCCGACACTTCGGCTCGCCGCATCGTTCTTGGCAGATCGCCCGTGAGGCCTGCTGCTTCGCCGAGCAACCACCGCTTCGATGTCGGCGACCGCTCGAGCAGGCCTAGGCCAGCGGCGCGTGCCATGCGCAGGATGCCCACATCGTTGGAAAACAGGCGGTTCAGGCCGTCGAAGGCCGCGGCCGAAAATGCGCCGTCCGCTCGTCGCCACCGCTCATATCGCTCGAGAGTCGTTGCAACGCCGATATCCTGGCCGGCGAGGGCGGCGTCCTCGATGACGTCAGCGAAGGCTGCGCAATCGCGCAAACCGAGGTTGAGGCCTTGGCCTGCCAGCGGATGAACGCTGCGTGCCGCGTCCCCGATCAAGGTGATCCGGTCGGCTGCCAGAGCGCGCGCGAGATGAAGTTCCAGCGGCCACGACTGCCTCGATCCAGCGAGCGAGATGCGGCCGAGCCTGCCGCCGGCTCTTTGCTCCAAGGCCTGAAGAAACGCCGTGTCGTCGACGGTCATCAGCCGCGCCGCCTCGGTTGCCTCTTCGGTCCAGGTGACACAGCAGCGGCCGCCAATAAGCGGCAAAAGTGCAAATGGACCGCCCGGCAAAAAGTGCTGCACGGCTCGCCCGCCGTGCGGAAGTTCATGGGCGATCGTGGTTACGATGCCTGCCTGGCGATAACTCCACCCCATGCTCTTGATGCCGGCCATTTCGCGCAGGGGCGATGATCGACCATCGGCTGCCGCAACGACGGTCGCGATCCGGATCGTGCCGTCATCCAGCGTCACGGCGGCGGGCCGTTGCTGAGCGCTCGTCAGGGCTGCCACTCGGCGTCCCGGCAGCAGTGTGACGCCTGGTGCGGCGCGCGCGGCCGTCGTCACGATGCGCATCAAAGGGGCGTTTTCAACGATTAGCATCGCCTCGCCGTCGAGGTCTGGGTCGTAACTCGAAAGGGTTGGACGGATGCCGTCCATAAGGGCTGAATCCGTGATGTCGACGGCCGATACTCGCTGGGCGTAGGGTTCGATGGCGGGCCAGACACCGATCGCCGTCAGAAAGCGGATCGATGCGGCTCCGAGGGCGCGGGCGCGGACATCATCTCTGATGCGCGACGGATCGAGCGGACCAGGGTCGATCACGGCGATCGACAACTTGCCGTCGAGCGCCGTCGCGAGCGCCAGCGCAAGGGTGAGGCCGACGATGCCGCCGCCGGAGATAATTACGTCGGAACGGAGCGCGTTCGCCACAGCATCACGATCACATCGAGGACTTTCGCAATAGTCTCGCAGGCTTCGGCGTGGACTGCACGTCACCGGATTGCCGCATTCGCGGTGAGGCTGGCTCAGCGTGCCAGGTCGCGAGTGCCGAGGCGACGGATTACACGATCTCGGCCGTTGTGCGTCATGGGACGTCGCAACGCGTCCGCACCGACGTCGTTGCTGGCCTATGCTCCAAGGAGACGCTTGATGTCGATGGTTGCGCGAGATGCGACGACGGCGCTGCGACGCTTCGGGCTCGGCGCACGGCCCGGCGATCTCGCGCGTATCCAATCAGACCCGCGTGGCTTCGTGATCGCGCAACTGTCGCAACGAGCCGCTGTCGGTCTCGACGACCCGGATCTCGACGGGTCGAGCGTGGCGTTGGCGAACGTTCAGCTGCAACAAGCTCAACGCCGGCAGGCGCGCGAGGCGGCCCAAGATGCGTTGCGCGAAAACTTGAAGGTGCCGTTCCCCGGGACCATGTCGCCGAGACCTCCAGAGTCGGCCAAAGATGCGAAGCAGGCGCGTCCGGGGCTCGTGCGCGGTGAGATCTATCAGGACGAAGCTGCCGTGCGTTTCGATCGGCTGGTTGCGACGGATTTCGGGTTCCTCGAACGATTGGTTTTGTTCTGGTCAAACCATTTCTGCGTCTCGGCTGGCAAAGGCAATGTGCGCGCCATCGCCGGGGCATTCGAGCGCGAAGCCATTCGACCGCACGTGCTCGGCACATTCGCGGGCATGCTCGAAGCCGTCGAGATGCATCCGGCGATGTTGATCTATCTCGACAATCAATTGTCCATTGGACCTAACAGTACAGCTGGAAAAACGCGCAAGCGCGGATTGAACGAAAACTTGGCCCGCGAGATACTTGAGTTGCACACCCTCGGCGTCGCCGGCGGCTATCAGCAGAGCGACGTCACCGACCTCGCGCGTATCATCGCGGGTTGGTCGGTCGGTGCGCTCGGCCAGGGCGCCGATGCTGGCAAGTTCGTGTACCTGCCGCAGCGGCGCGAGCCTGGTACGTGGAGCGTTGCCGGCAAAAGCTACGTCAATACCGGCGCTGTCACCGGTAAAGAGGTTTTGGCCGATCTGGCTCGGCATCCATCGACGGCCAAACATGTCGCGAGCAAATTCGCGACCCACTTCGTCGCCGACCCGCCGCCGCCTAGCCTGATCGCGAAATTGGAGGTGTCATTCCGCAATACGGGTGGCGACTTGGCCGCGCTGGCCAAGACGCTGCTCGGCAGCGACGAGGCGTGGACGCACCCGCGCAGCAAAATGCTGCCACCCAACGATTTCCTGGTCGCAATCGTGCGTGGCCTGCCGTTCCGGCAGCGACCGCGTTCGGCTGAAATCGTGCGGCTGTCGAATCAACTCGGCCAGCCCCTCTGGAACGTTCCGTCGCCGAAGGGCTGGCCTCAGTCGAACGACGCTTGGGCGGGGCCTTCGGCGTTGCGGGAGCGCTTACGCATTGCTGAGTTTGTCACAGCCCAGTTGGACAAGTCGGCTGACCCCCGCGCTCTCGCCGATGAGCTACTCGGTGCCGAGTTGGGTGCCGCCACGCGGGAGGCGATCGCGCGCGCCGAGGTGAAGGAGCAAGGGTTCGAGCTGCTGATGATGAGCCCAGAGTTTCAACGCAGATAATGTTCGACCTCAACCGTTTACTGCCGAGATCTCCGATGTCTGATTGTTCCGAAAACAACCACCTCTCGCGCCGCTCTTTACTGGGCGGCTCGGCTGCAGCCCTGGCACTCTGGGGTTTGATGCCGAGGTCGGCCATTGCGGGCACGCGTGATCCGCGGTTGCTTACCATGGTGCTGCGCGGCGGGCTCGATGGACTCGCGCTCGCAGCGCCGGTCGGGGATCCGGATTATGTTCGATTGCGCCAGCAGATTGCGCTCGGCACGACGGGCGACAGGCCGGGTTTGCCGCTCGATGGCTTTTTCGCACTCAATCCGAACATGCCGTTTCTGCAGTCGCTCTATCAGGCGAAACAGGCGAGCATCGCACATGCTATTCATACGCCATATCGAGAGCGCTCGCATTTTGACGGACAGGACATTCTGGAAGCAGGCATCGAATCGGGACGGCCAGAAAACGGATGGCTCAATCGTGCTTTGTCCGGCATGGCGGACGCGGGCCGTGTGTCACCCAAGGGGCTGGCCATGGATGCCGTCGTACCCTTGGTGATGCGGGGGCCGGCGCAGGTCCTCTCCTGGATACCGAAAGTGTACAATCTGCCCTTGCGCCAATCGACTGTCGCACGGCTGCTCGACCTCTATGGTCACTCAGATCCGGTGCTCGCCCGCGCCTTCGCCGAAGGCATGGAGATCGATCGGGTCGCCGAAGCCGGGATGGTCGCCGCCGCACAGTCAAATGGTGGTCGACCGTCGCAAGGTACCGTTCCGCCTCGACCATTCCGTGACTTCACCGATGCCGCCGAAGCCGCCGCGCGTTTTCTGTCGGCCGCCGATGGCCCGCGTGTCGGCGCGCTGTCCTATAACGGCTGGGACACACACGCGAACGAGGGTGTCGTGAGCGGACAGTTGGGCAATCGGCTCGCGGGCCTCGATCTGGCATTGAAGACGTTCCACGACGGCATGGGAGAGCAGTGGAAAAATACTGTCGTCGTGGTCGTCACGGAATTCGGCCGTACGGCGCGCGTCAACGGCACCGATGGTACGGATCACGGGATGGCGACCACGGCCATCGTTCTCGGTGGCAGGGTGCGGGGCGGCAAAATGCTCGCCGACTGGCCGGGCCTTGCCGACGCGAACTTGTACGAAAATCGCGACTTGAAACCGACAACGGATCTGCGCGCGCTGTTGAAGGGCGTCCTGCGCGATCACCTGGGCATACCAGAAGGCGCGTTGAACCAGACGGTTTTCCCATCGAGCAGCGCTGTGAAAGCATTTGCTGATTTGATCGCTGGCTGATGATACTTAAGGTAATTAGATAGCACGCGGTATACGCCTGATCGCATCCCATTTCTGCGCCATGGACGGCGACGCTCTTATTTGCATTCCAGATCCGGTCTGGTAACACTGGACGTATACTTCGCCAGCAAGGTCGATATTCGACCTTGCCGGCCGATCGGATCGCGATCCTCGGCGCGTGTGGTCGCCGGCGGTGTCACGGAGGACAGCGCCAAGTCCCAAGCCAGTATATTCGCCGTCGCGCCCGTCATGTTTCTCCTGATGGCGATCGTTCTGATGGTGCAGTTGAAAAGTTTTCAAAATCTGGCGCTCGTTTTTCTGACGGCACCACTGGCGCTCATCGGCGTTGCGGGGGCACTTTTGATCGCACGCGCGCCGATGGGTTTCGTCGCCATTCTCGGGGTCATCTCGCTGATCGGCATGGTGATACGCAACTCTGTCATTCTGATCGTCCAGATCGAGGACCAGATCGCAAGCGGTCAGGACGGCTGGCATGCCGTGATCTCGGCGACGGAGCATCGGCTGCGGCCAATCGTACTGACGGCGGCCGCCGCTATCCTCGGCATGCTCCCGATCGCACCGACGGTGTTCTGGGGCCCGATGGCCATCGCGGTCATGGGTGGCCTTGCGGTTGCGACCGTGCTGACGCTGGTTTTCCTGCCGGCTCTCTACATTGCCTGGTATCGAATATTGCCACCGGCGAACGTCGCTTAATCGTCTGATTATCGAGTGCGAAGCCGTTTTCGATTCCGGCGATCGGGCGAACTGCAATATGCGGTCGACTTGACGCGCCGGGACCGGTCGGGCAATTGGCGCGGCTTCGTTTCAACAACAGTTTTGCGTGCTCAATGACCAGACCGTTTTCTCTCGCAGGCAAAGTCGCCGTCGTCACGGGTGGCAACGGCGGTATCGGTCTTGGGATGGCTGAGGGACTTGCCGAAGCTGGAGCGGACATTGTCATCGGCGGGCGTGACGCTGCGAAAAGTTCGAGCGCTGCAAAAACTCTGTCTCGATTTGGAACGCGCGTGTGGACATTGCCGGTCGATGTGGCCGACGCTGCCAGTTGCAATGCCATGATGGCGCAAGCTGCCGAGGTCGGCGGTCGCATCGATATTCTGGTCAACAACGCCGGTATCAATATACGCAAGCAACCCGAAGACCTCGCGCCGGCCGAATGGCGAGAAGTGCTGGCCGTCAATCTCGATGGTGCGTTCTATTGTGCACAGGCCGCTTATCCCGTGATGAAGCGGTTGGGCGGTGGCAAGATCATCAATATCGGCTCGATGATGTCGATATTCGGCGCGTCGTTCGCTCCGGCATATGCCGCATCCAAAGGAGCGATCGTGCAGATGACCAAATCTCTGGCGACCGCCTGGGCCAAGGACAACATACAAGTGAACGCCGTCCTGCCCGGATGGATCGATACCGATCTGACGCGCGCCGCACGGCTGCAAGTCGACGGCCTGCACGACAGAGTATTGGCGCGGACGCCTGCCGGACGATGGGGCGAACCCGCTGATTTTCGTGGCATCGCCGTATTTCTGGCGTCCGGGGCGTCGGATTTCGTGTCGGGTACCGCGATCCCGGTCGATGGTGCTTTTTCTATCCAAGGGTGAGATATTCGCGGCGTTTCATCGAATATCAATGCATCGTTTACCGACTTGCGAGTAACTTATTGTCACGCGGCGCGGAAATATCGAGCTAAATCGATTTTCAGTGTTGAAACGTGAATCGAACGACGCTACCGAAAGATCACCGCAACAACCGCTGCAGTCGAGAGCTATACAATGGCCGTGAATGTCGAAAAAATGACTTTGAAGGAACTTCGTGACCTCGAGGCGAAGGTGTCAGCCGCCATCGTTCGGGTGCAGGAACAGGATCGTGCCGATCTGAAGACCAAGATCGACGATCTGGCCAAGCGTCACGGCTTGTCGGTCGCCGAGCTGTATGGCATCGGCAAGGGGCGCGGCGCTGGCCGGGGCGGTAAAGTCGCTGTCAAATATATCAATCCCGACAATCGAAGTGAAACCTGGACTGGTCGTGGCCGTCAGCCACGCTGGCTCGCCGCTAAACTTCAGAAAGGCGCGAAGATCCAAGATTTCGCGCTCTGATCCACATTAAGACGGTTTGGACGACATTCGACCCGGATGCGAGGCTCGCGTCCGGGTCGTTCGTTGTGTGCCAGACATGGCGACTGCTACAGGATAGGTGGTGGTCCAAGGCCGCTGTCGTTTCGTAGACGGTGCGACAACAAAAGTGGATTTCGCCGACGTGACCGATTCTCCCGACGAGCCGCCAGATGTCGATGTCGTTTCGCGCCGGATTCGTGAACGGTTGCGTCGACGACATCTTCGCTTCAATGCCAACGATAATATCTCGAGCGCGATCGAGCCCGGTGAATTGGAGGCCCTGCAGGCCGAAGTCGCCGAAAAAATGCAGGCGGTTCTCGAAAGTCTCGTCATCGACGTCGAAAATGATCACAATACACGTGACACGGCGCGCCGCGTCGCGAAGATGTACGTGAGTGAAGTGTTTCGCGGACGTTTCGTCGCTGCGCCGACCGTCACCGAGTTTCCAAACGCGGCGAGTTTGAGCGAGTTGATGATCGTCGGGCCGATCACGGTGCGCAGCGCGTGCAGCCATCATTTCTGTCCCATCATGGGGCGCATCTGGATCGGAGTCATGCCGAACCAACATTCGAACCTGATCGGCTTGTCGAAATACGCCCGCTTGGCTGAATGGATCATGGCGCGGCCGCAAATCCAGGAAGAGGCCATCACGCAACTCGCCGACGTCCTTTTGGACATGGTCAAACCGGATGGATTAGCCATCGTCATGGAGGCCGATCATTTCTGTATGCATTGGCGTGGTGTGAAAGATACCAACGCGAAGATGATCAACAGCATCATGCGAGGGTCGTTTCTCATGAATGCGGCACTTCGCCGTGAATTTCTCGCGCTCATCGCGCCAAAGGGCTGATCGGCCATGCTCGTTCGTTGTCTGTATGCCAGTCGAGCGACCAAGTTGGTCGGCGACGGCGCGCTTGATGCGATTTTGAAGCAGTCACGTCGCAACAACCCCAAACGCGGGATTACCGGCATGTTGTGTCATGCCGACGGCGTCTTCGTGCAGGCGATCGAGGGGGGGCGTGCCGAGGTCAGCGCGCTGCTCTGCGCCATCGCGTCCGACGAGCGCAATTCGAGTATGCAAATTCTGCTGTTTGAGGAAATTGTCGAACGACGTTTCGGCAACTGGACGATGGGCCAAGTGAACATGGCCTCCGTCAACTCCGGGCTGCTTTTGAAATATTCGGCCAGGGCGGAGTTGGCACCGTTCGACATGCCGGGCGCCGCGACGATGGCGTTGTTGCACGAGATCGCGAATTCCGGCGCCATCGTGCAGCGAACCGGATGACGGTCGCACACTGGTGAATAATTTGGCGCCGCTCTTGAACTGGCGGCCACAGGGGCCAAATACGTGTCCTGCGCCGGGGCAACTTTGCGGACGTGATCTCGTTCAAAGAGCGTGCTTTCGGCAGTGGAAGGCTGTTGCGACAGAGCTTGACCCCGAGCTCGTCTGCGTCAGGGCATCCACTTAGGCCCGCGCGTGTGCGTTTGCGGCCCCGGCGCAGAGACCGAGCAATCTGGCGTCATCGCGACCGGGGTGATCTGTTCTGGCGTCAGCTGCTGCCGATGTAGATGCCGGTCAGGAGCACCAGGGCGCCGCCGAGGACGACTTGCACAATCGCCGACGTGAAAGGCGTTTCCATATAGCGCCACCGAATCCAGGCGATGGCGGCAAGTTCGATGGCGACCACGACGATGGCAACAGCCGTCGCGGTCCAGAAATCTTTGATCAGATATGGCAATGTGTGGCCTAAACCGCCGATCATGGTCATGAAACCGCACACGGCGCCGCGCAGCCAGGGATGACCACGTCCGGTGATCGCGCCGTCGTCGGACATCGCCTCCGTGAGGCCCATGCTGATGCCAGCGCCGATCGAGGCCGCCATGCCGACGAGGAAGGCGTCCCATGAATTGTGGGTCGCAAACGCCGCGGCGAAGATCGGCGCGAGGGTGGAAATAGAGCCGTCGATCAAGCCCGCCAAACCTGGTTGCACGATCTGGAGCACGAACAACCTGTTTTTGGTTGCTGCTTCCTCCGCCGCGACGTTGGTGGTCATTGTGGCCTCGCCGAGTTTGGCCGCCAGACTTTCGTGATTGCGTTCGATCTCGGCGAGATCGGCGAGCAACTTGCGGACGTCGCTGTCCGTCGAACGCTCTGCAGATCGGGCGTAAAACGTGGCCGCCTCGTACTCCATGATTTCGGCCTGTCGGCGCGCTGATTCGATGCGAAGGCCATCGGCGAGCCAGATCGGATTGCGTTTCAGGAAGCCCTTGACGTCGGCGCGCGTAATGTAGGGCAGCTCTTTGCCGAATTTGGCCTCGAATAGTTCATGCAACATATGACGATGCGTTCTCTCTTCCTCAGCCATCGCCTCGAACACCGATGCTGATTTTGGATAGGATGCGCGTAGTTTGGCTGCAAAA
>JANOAW010000782.1:0-3248 GCA_031411355.1 Hyphomicrobiaceae bacterium
GTCGGTCGTCGCACCAAGAAAGACGCGCCGTCGGCCGGCGGCTGGAACGCAGCCTTCACGAGTTGGGTCGCAGCCGATGTGTTGAACCCGATCTCGGCGGCCTTCCTCAATGCCTCGTGCGAAAAAGCGGCCTGGGGTTGGCCGTGCGACGAGGGCATGGAGAAGCTGCGCGACGAGTTCGCGCGTGAAACCGATCCAACCAAGCAGAAAGCCATCTCGGAAGCCGTGCAGGTGAAAGTGTCCGAGATCGGCACGCATGTGTATCTCGGCCAATGGTACCAGCCGTCGGCACACAGCAACAAAGTGTCGGGCGTCCTGGCATCGCCGGCGCCCGTGTTCTGGAACATCGAACTGAAGTAACCACCGACATCGACGAGACAGCCCGGCCGGAGCCATCCGCGCCGGGCTTTTCTTTGCTGGCCGGGCAAGATTGGGCACGTCGACGTGATTTCGGCAGATCGTCAGCCTTATAGGGCGAGGCTGAGTTGCACCGGCGCGTTCTTTCGGCGCGGTTTGCGTTTGGCTGGCTTATCGTCAGGCATGTTGCTGAGGGCGCCGGCCCGCGCGATCCAACCAGCGACATCATAGCCAAGGTCGGTAAGGAATTTTTCGGTCACACGCGTCGCGTGGGCGTGGTCAGCCTCGGTCCAAGTTTTGCGGCCGGCCTTGCGCATGCGCCGGTTGGCCGCGTCCTCACCGGCGCAGAGTGCGATCCGCAGGGCTTCCGTGTAGGACTTGATGCGCACGAGTCGCCGCCTCCCCTTTTGCAAACCTTGTACGACTTGCGTTCTCCCGGTCAAGCGGCGATAGACCCAATTTGCGACTTTTCCAGTTCGTGTTTCGGCAGGGCGGCATGGCCAACCATCTGTACTACGGGGACAACCTGCATATCCTGCGCGAGCACATTAAGGACGAGACCGTCGACCTGATCTATCTCGACCCGCCGTTCAACTCGAACGCGACCTACAACGTGCTCTACCGCGGGCCGTCAGGCGACCAGAGCCAGGCGCAGATCGAGGCGTTCGAGGACACCTGGCACTGGAACAACGCCGCCGAAAAGGCCTTCGACGAGGTCATCCACGGTCGCAATGCCGACGTCGCCGAGATGCTGCGCGCCATGCGCCAGTTCCTCAAGGACAACGACATGATGGCCTACCTGACGCACATGGCCGTGCGGCTGGTGGAATTGCATCGCGTGCTGACGCCGACCGGGTCGATCTACCTGCACTGCGACCCGACAGCGAGCCATTATCTGAAGCTGATTATGGACGCTGTGTTTGGAAAGGAGAATTTTCGAAGCGAAATCATCTGGCGTCGAAGCCCTTCCCACAACAAGCTGACCAAACAGTTTGGCCCAATCCATGATTCTTTATTGTTTTTTTCGAAATCTACAATTGCCACCTTTCATCCAGATGTAACTCCATATACTAGATCTTACCTTGAAGGTGAATTTCGCTATCAAGACCAGAGAGGGCGATACCGATTAAACGAAATTATGGGAGCTGAAACCAGAGCTGGCGATAGTGGCCGTCCGTGGCGCGGGTATGATCCAACAGAACGCGGCCGCCATTGGGCAATACCGAACTCATTGCGAGAGCTTTGCACTCAAGATCTTGCCGACCTAACAACGCAAGAGCAATTGGATATTTTGTTGGCCGACGAGCTTCTCGTCCTATCGAAGAGCGGTCGACCAAAATACAAGCAGTATCCGGGAGCAGGCGTACCCTTTCAAGATGTTTGGGCATTTCAACCTGGCACAGAAGGCACCCTTAATGGAACAGATAAGAGCATTGATGACGACGTCAAATGGCTTTCAAATGAAGGTGAAAAGCTCGGATATCCGACGCAAAAACCAGTAGGGCTTTTAGAGAGAATAATAAAAACCTCCTCCAACCCCGGCGACGTCGTGCTCGATCCTTTCTGCGGCTGCGGCACGACCGTTCATGCCGCGCAGAAACTCGGCCGACCCTGGATCGGCATCGACATCACGCATTTGGCAATTTCTCTCATCGAGAAGCGGCTCAAGGACGCCTTTCCTGACATCAAATTCGAGGTCATCGGCGCTCCGAAGGACCTCGAAGGCGCGCGCGATCTTGCCAATCGCGACAAGTACCAATTCCAGTGGTGGGCCGTGTCGCTGGTCGACGCCGTGCCGTTCGGCGGCAAGAAGAAGGGCGCGGATGGCGGTATCGACGGCCACATCTTCTTCCGCTCCGGCGCCAAGACGACCGAAAAAGCCATTGTCTCTGTCAAGGGCGGTGGTGTCGGGGTCAAGGATATTCGCGAACTGATCGCCGTGGTCGATCGCGAACGGGCCAAGATCGGCGTCTATGTCTCATTAGAAAAGCACACCGAGCCGATGATCAAAGAAGCCGCCGGCGCCGGCCTCTACGACGGCCCGGCAGGGACAGGCAAAGTACCGAAGATCCAACTGTTTACGATCGAGGATCTGTTCGGAGGCGGAAAACCAAAGATTCCGTTGATGGAGCGTGGCTTCAAGGTAGCCGCGCGTGAGGAACGCGACGACCAATCCGAGTTCGACCTATGACCCCCCTCTGGCCCTCCATGTCCGATCACGCCGCCCGCTATGATGCGTGGCTGTGCGATATCTGGGGCGTGCTGCACGACGGCGCACGCGCTTACGAGGCAGCGGCGACGGCGTGCGCGACGTTCCGGCGCCAGGGCGGGCGCGTGATCCTGGTCTCGAATTCGCCGCGCCCGGCAGCGCTCGTCGCAGCCCAACTCGCGGGCATGGGCATCACGGATGCCAGCTACGACAGTGTCCTGACGTCGGGCGATGTCACGCGGCTGATGCTGTCACGCATGCCGAAAATGCCCCTGTACCTGCTCGGGCCCGAGCGTCACCGCGTGCTGCTCGACGGCCTCGCACACCAACGCGTGTCGGACGATGCAGCCGAGTTGGTGCTGTGCAGCGGCCTGTTTGAGCACGTCGACGAAACGCCGGAAGACTATCGCCCCCAACTCGCCCGGCTGGCTGAGCGCAATCTGCCCATGCTGTGCGCCAATCCGGATCTTGCGGCCCAAGTCGGCGACACCATCATCGCGTGCGCCGGCGCACTGGCCGCGATCTACCAACAGCTCGGCGGCACGGTGCACTACGCCGGCAAGCCCCATGCGCCCATCTATACCGAAGCGCGCGCCCGGCTCGACGCCCTCGCTGGCACGCCGATCGACGCCGCCCGTATTCTGGCCATCGGCGACGGCGTCAACACCGACATTCGCGGTGC
>JANOAW010000783.1:0-4548 GCA_031411355.1 Hyphomicrobiaceae bacterium
ACGTTCGGCAGGTCGAGATAACGCATGCGCTTCATTTCGCGTCGGGTACCGCTGATCGCTTGAAGAATTGTCCCGCACGCGAGCGCCAGCCACGACAGTTGCATCAGCGCCGCGGCCAGGATCGCGCTCGGGAAGCGCGGCACCAGGCCGGTCGCGACATAGTCCATGACGACCGGCGTGCCGATCGCGAGCGACATCAGCGTCAGACCGCCCGCGAGCGAGCCGAGCACGCGTAGCGGATGCAACGCATAATACATGCGCGAAATCGTCCACAGGATGCGCGCCCCATCTCGATATGTCCGCAGTTTGCTCTTGGAATCCTCGGGCCGCGAGCCGTACGGAAGCGAAATTTCATGCGTCGACAGACGCAGATCCAACGCGTGAATTGACAGTTCGGCCTCCGTCTCGAAACCACTGGCCGACGCCGGGAACGATTTCACGAACCGACGTGAAAACGCACGATAACCTGAGAAAATGTCGTTGAAGCCGTCGCCGAAGAGTTTGGCGACCAGCTGATTGAACAGTCGATTACCGAGTTGGTGGCCGCGTCGATAGGCCTTGTCGCCGCCGCCGTCGCGCGCCGCGACGATCATGTCGAGATCCTGGGTATGGACGGCATCGACGAGTTCGCCGACGCGGCTCGAATCATACGTCATGTCACCGTCGGCGAGCACGTAGATGTCGGCGTCGATGTCGGCGAACATGCGCCGCACGACGTTGCCTTTGCCACGCAAGCGCTCTTGCCGAACGACAGCACCGGCCGCCCGCGCGACAGCCGACGTCTCATCCGTCGAGTTGTTATCATAAACGTAGATTGTTGCGGTCGGCAGCGACGCCTTGAACGCCGCGACGACAGTACCGATCGCCGCTGCCTCGTTGAGACATGGCAACAGAACCGCAATGCGTGGCGCCAAAGCGTCGGGCACCTCGGCGTGAAGTTCCGTCGCGAGCGTCGCGAGCTTCCGGAGTGCGGCACTAGACATGGGCGAGCCTCGACGATTGCGCCCGCCACACCTTGTCGAGGAGCAGCGCGAACAGCAGGGATTGGACAAGCAGGGCGACCGGCAGGTGCGCGACGGCGGTCAGCTCACGGCTGAACAACGGCGTGATCCACAACAATGCCAATGCCGAAATTTCGAACGCGGCGAAGCCACGTTTCAGACCGTCGGCCGCGAGGAAGGCGATAGCGACGCCGAGCAGGACGCTGTCGTAATTGAACGAATACGGTGTCGCCAACATGGTCGCGAGAACGAGACCGGCGGACTTGACCTCGTGGCTGGCACGACTGCGCCACAGCCATACTGCCGCCGCCGCAAGTAAGACAATCAGCACGAGCTGCGCGCCATACGCGGAAGAAAGGCTTCCCCCGTACATGCGAATGGCTGGAAACAACCCCTGCAGTTTGAACCAGCCAGCCGCGCCGTTTTCGAGAATTGTTTCCTTTGTGAAGCCCGCGTGTACGAAGAAAGCCTGCCAAGATGTGACGCCGAACATCGCGCACGACGCGGCGATGCTGACGACGACCGTCGCAGCCGCCGCGGCCATCGCCCGCCCATGCCCAGCAACCATCAGGGCCAAAGGCAACAATAGTCCGTATTGCGGCTTATAGGCGAGCAATCCGAAACATACGCCTGCGTGCAGCGCTCGCGTCGGCAACAGCACGAGGCCAATACCGAACAAGCCGGCTGTCGCGAACCCGTTGTGCCCGTGCGTGACGCAAGCGAGCACCGCCGGATACGCAAGCGCGACCAGCCCCACCAATCGCGTGTCGGAGACAGAGCTCGCAACGATACGCCGCACGGCATAGAGATAGAATGCCGCCGTCACCGTCAGCCACACGACCAGCGCCGGCAGATACGGAAAAAGCGCGAGCAACGCCGCAACGGCAAGAAACATCGGCGGATAATGCCAGCCATAGAATAAATCTGCGGGCAGGCCGAGCAGGAGTTGCTGGTACGGCCGCTGCAGATCGGGATCGAAGGCCGCGGCAGCCCGCCCATCGAGCACCAGTCGGCCCGATGACCAGATATTGGCGAAATCCGTGCCGATCGGCCGCCCTAGAGCATCCAATCGTCCATCGCCGCCGATCACGATCCACAGCACCATTGCGCCATAGGAGATCAACAACAATGCCGAATAGGTCGCGAGACGCTCTCGCGTCACCCAACTGCCATCCCTCACTGCGTCGAGAATGCGTTGCACGGTCGTGCCTCAGCCGGATCACCGATCGAAAATCGCGCATTCTGCTTGATATTCAGTGAAAGTTCGGCGTTGCCACAATGTTCACGCACTACGTTTCGAACCGCAGCTTCAAACCCTTGACGCCATCGGCAACCCTGCGCACACAGCGCGCATCGACCGACGGAGCGCGCGATGTCCACATACGATCAGACCAACGTGTTCGCGAAGATCCTCCGCGGCGAGTTGCCGGCCCACAAGCTTTACGAGGATGCCGATACGCTCGCGATCATGGACATCATGCCTCGCGCACAAGGCCATTGCCTCGTGATCCCAAAGTCGCCGGCCCGCAACATTCTGGACGCGACCCCCGAACAACTCTCGGCCTGCGCCAAGGCAGTGCAGATCATGAGCCGCGCGGTCATGCAGGCTTTCGCAGCCGATGGCGTCACGATCCAGCAGTTCAACGAGTCCGCGGGCGGACAGGTTGTGTTTCATCTGCACTTCCACATCTTGCCGCGCCACGCGGGCGCGTCGTTGCGTCCCCACACCAGCCAGATGGAAGCGGCGGATGTATTGACGTCTAACGCCGACAAAATTCGCGCAGCTCTCGCGGGAGTATGATCACGTGACGGTGTGGCGCGACGATCCCGATGCTGCGGCCGATGCGTTGATCGTAGCGAGCTTGCCCGATCTGGCATTGCCAGGCGGAGACAGCCGCGCGCTCGCGATCGACGCCGGTTCCAACTTGAATGCCGCATTGCGCGCCCATATGCCCGTGGTCCGCATCGACCGACGGGCCAGTGCAGCTGTGCCGGCGCCCGAACATCGACCGCCGACGGACGATCAGCTCGGGTTTACGCACGCCTTCGTGCGCTTGCCCAAAAGCAAGGACGAACTCGAATTTTCGCTGCATCGCCTCATGGCTTGGCTCGCCCCGCATGGGACGATCATCATCTATGGCGGCAACGATGAGGGCATTCGGTCCGCGCCGAAACGGTTGTCCGGTCTCGGCGTGCCCATCGAAACCGTCGCAGCCCACAGCCATGGGCGCGTTCTGAAGCTGCAACGCCCATTCGATATCACGCATCTGAAGCTCGAAGACGCTGCGTGGCGCCGAGTTCGGAGCGTCGATTTCGGCGACGGCGTTGAACGTCCGTGGATCAGCTATCCCGGCCTGTTTGCCGGCGGCGCACTCGATGCCGGCACGGCGCTCCTGCTCGCCCATCTACCGACACATGTTCCCGGCGCGCGCATTCTCGATTATGGCTGCGGCACTGGCATCGTCGCACGTGCGTTTCTGGAAGCCGATCCCACGGCACGCGTGACAGCGCTCGATGTCGATGCCTTTGCACTGGTCGCGACACGCGAGAACGCGCCGGCCGCGACGACGATGCTCGGGTCACGCCTCAGGGGCTCCGGCCGTCATGACTTGATCGTCTCTAATCCCCCGATCCACGACGGATTTCGCGAAAACCTCACGGTGCTGCATCAAGTCGTCGAAGATGCTCCAAACCATCTGTTTCCCAAAGGCCGTCTTGTTTTCGTCGTCCAACGACGTGTGCCCTTGAAGTCTCAGCTCGAGGCTCGCTTCGACGAGGTCGAGATCATCGCTGACGACGGCCCGTTCCGTATCTGGTCGGCATCGAGACCGCTCAAGCGAGCGGGGCGGGATGGACGGATGGATACCTCGGCGGGCAAGCAACCGGTTCAACGCTACGGCGACATTGAAATCGGCGACGAAGTGGAGGACTGGTGACCACGACCACGTGACATCGGCTTTGCGGCTGGTGCAACGCAACCCCGACGCTACGCGTGCGTGACCTCATCCGATGCGGCCTGCCGATTTGAACCCGTTGTTTGCTGCAGCCGAGACCCTTCCGGGTGTCGGACCGAAGACCATTCAACTGCTGAAGAAGGCCTTGCGCCTGCCTCCCGGCATCGGCGCGCCGCGCATCGTCGATCTGCTCTGGCATACGCCAACCGGCGTCGTCGATCGTCGCGCGACACCGACAGTCGCCGAAGCTGTACCCGGCACCATCGCGACCTTGCATGTTCGCGTTCTCAAGCATCTCCCATCACCCGGCGGCAATTCGAAAGCACCCTATAAAGTGCGCTGCGAAGACGACACAGGCCGTCTCGATCTGATTTTCTTTCGCGCCGAGCGACGCTTCATCGAGAAACAATTGCCATTGGGCGAGATGCGCTTCGTGTCCGGTCGCGTCGAGTATTTTAACGATCACGCACAAATGACGCACCCGGATTATATCGTTGCCCCGGACAAACGCGACGACCTGCCGATGCTGGAGCCGATTTATCCCCTGACCGCCGGCCTCACCGGAAAAATGGTCACCAAGGCGTGTCGCCTCG
>JANOAW010000784.1:0-7028 GCA_031411355.1 Hyphomicrobiaceae bacterium
CATCAAGATCCGCGTGCCCGACAAAGGTGCATCCGACATGCTGACGGCGGTCGGCATGTCGCCGGTACTGATCCCCTGGGGTGAGACGATTCCTGCGTTGGCGTCCGGCGCCGTATCGGGCGTCTCGACGTCGGCGGTGTCGGGCGTCGACGGCAAATTCTGGGAGTTCCTGAAAACGGTCTATCCGACCAATCACGTCTGGTCGTCGCAGATCGTCACCGTCAACCTCGATGCCTGGAAGAAACTCAAGCCGGACGAACAGAAGGCCATTGAGGATCTGGGCCGGAAACTCGAGCCCGAATTCTGGGCGACGTCGATCAAGGCCGATACGGACAGTCTTGCCCGCCTGGTCGAGAACAAGATGGAGGTCGTCACCATCCCAGCGCCGATGATGAAAGAGTTCCGGGATAAAACCGCAAGCATTCTCGGCGATTTCTTGAAGCGCGTTCCGGCCGCCGAAGCGCCGATCAAGGCCTATCTCACCGAGATGAAACGGTGACGTTGGTGTCTGACCGAGGTCAGACACCAAACTCGACCAACAACGCCACCCACTTCTTGTTGCATGGTGTCTGACCGAGGTCGGACACCAAACTGGCACCCCATGACCTCCACCAACAACGCCGCCGCGCCGCAGCCCTTGCGGGCCATTCTGAACGGCATCGATCGCGTGTCTCGGCTCGATGGTTGGCTCGGTGCGGTGTGCCTCGTGTCGCTGACCCTGCTCATGCTCGCCGAAGTGTTCCTGCGCGCGCTGTCGAACGTCACGTCCCGCGTGCCGGCTCATATTCCGGTCGCCTGGGAATGGTCGTCGTACCTGATGGCCGCGACGTTCACGTTCGGCGCCGCCATGACCTTGCGCGGGGGCGGGCATATTCGAGTAACGCTGCTGCTCGCAACCGCTGCGCCATGGCTGCGCCGTTGGCTCGAAATCCTGTGCTCGGCCATGGCGCTCGCCTTCGTCGGCTTCCTCGCCTATGCGATGATCGCCTTCACCTACGGCAGCTTCACACGCGGGCAGACGTCGATTTCGAGCAATACGCCGGTTTGGATTCCGCAAGCCGTCGTCACTTTCGGCATGCTTCTGCTGGCGTTGCAGTTTCTCGGCCGTCTCATCCAAGCCGTGCTCGGCTTGCCGCTCGAAGATCACAGCTTCAAGGCCGGCGCACCCGTCGATTGACGTGCCAGCATCGAAACAGGAGACCCACGCGCATGCGCAGACTTCGACACATCGCCGCCTTGGCGCTTTTGATCACCGCGCCCACGATCGCCGAGGCGCAGAAAACCCTGCGTGTGGTCGCGCACTCCGATCTGAAGATCATCGATCCGGTGTGGACCACGGCCTACATCGTGCGCAACCACGGCTATATGATTTACGACACGCTGTTCGCCCAGGACGCCGCCGGCGACATCAAGCCTCAAATGGTCGGGGCGTACGCAATTTCGGCAGATCAACTCACCCACACGATGACCTTGCGCGACGGGTTGCTATGGCACGACGGCACCCCTGTGACGGCCGACGATTGCGTCGCCTCGATCAAGCGATGGTGGGGCAAGGACCCGATGGGCCAGAAGCTGCAATCTTTTACCGAGTCGGTGACGGTGAAAGATGCGCGCACGCTCGAAATCAAACTCACGACGCCGACGGCGCTCGTGACACAGGCGCTCGGCAAACCGTCGTCGAACACGCCCTTCATGATGCCAAAGCGCGTCGCCGACACCGACCCCAATAAGCAGCTCGACGACACCACCGGCTCCGGCCCCTTCATTTTCAAACGCGATGAGTGGAAAGCCGGCGACAAAGTCGTCTACGTCAAGAACACCAAATACGTGCCACGGAACGAACCGCCGTCCGGCCTCGCCGGCGGCAAGGTGGTCAGGATCGACCGCATCGAATGGCGCTCGATCCCCGATAGCCTGCAAGCGGTGAATGCGCTCCTCGCCGGCGAGATCGACCAGATCGAATTGATTTCGTTCGATCTCATTCCGGTCGTGCTCAAGGACAAGAACGTGGCCTTGTTCAGTTGGAACAAGCCCGGCGCGGCCCTCGTGTTTCGTCCCAACGTATTGCACAAACCGTTCGACAATCCGCTGATCCGACAAGCGGTCTGGTATGCGTTCAATCAGAAGGACTTTCTCGACGCCAATGTCGGCGATCCGCAATATTATACCGAATGCAAATCGATCTTCGTCTGTGGCGGGACATTCGCCTCGACGGCCGGTGTCGCCGATAAGCTGAGCGGCAATGTCGCCAAAGCGAAGGCGTTGCTGAAAGAGGCTGGCTATGACGGTACGCCCGTCGTGCTCATGCAGGCGACCGATCTGCTGAGCGTGCGCAATCTCGGGCCGGTCGCCAAGCAGCAACTGGAGGCGGCGGGCTTCAAAGTCGACCTGCAGATGATGGACTGGCAGACTGTAGTTGCGCGGCGCGCCAAAAAAGACCTGCCGACCGCGGGCGGATGGAACGCGTTTTTCACATCCATGGTCGCTGCGGACGCGCAGCACCCGATCGGCAATCTGTACGCCGCCGGCACCTGCGACAAGGCCGGTCCCGGCTGGGCATGTGACGAGATGCTGGAAAAACTTCGCGATGCGTTCGCCCGTGAAACGGAGCCGGCCAAACAGAAGGCGCTGGCCGAGGCCATTCAAACGCGCTCGGCCGAGGTGACGTCGTACATCCCGCTCGGGCAATACATGCAGATCGGAGCCCATCGCAAAAACGTCAAAGGCTGGCTCGAGGCACCGGTGCCTGTCTGGTGGAACGTAGAGGTCGAATGATGGGCGCGTTTGCGCGGCGCCGTATCACGGCACGCGAGCGGCAAATTCCGTTGCAACTGCACGTGTTGGACAGACCGATCGCACCCTCATGTTCCTGATCACGCTCTGCCTGTTCGCGATCCTGTTCGTTCTGCTCGCCTCGGGCCTCTGGATCGGGCTGACGCTCGCCATCACCGGCACCGTGTCGCTGGCGCTGTGGCGCAGCATCCCGCTCGATAAACTGTTGCCGCAATACGCCTGGAATATTCTGACGACGCAGGAATTGTTGGCGCTGCCGTTGTTCATTCTGATGGGCGAGTTGCTGTTCCGAACCCACCTGTCGAAGGCGCTGTTTTCAGGGCTTGCGCCTTGGGCGGGATTGCTGCCCGGCCGCCTGTTGCACGTGAACGTCTTGGGCTGCTCGATCTTCGCCGCCATCTCGGGTTCGTCCGCTGCGACGACGCAGGTCGTCGGTCGCATGGCGCTGTCGGAATTGCTCAAACGGGGGTACTCCAAGGATATCGCCATCGGGTCGCTGGCCGGCGCGGGCACGCTCGGATTTCTCATTCCGCCGTCGAACATCATGATCATCTACGGCGTGCTCGGCGACGTTTCGATCCTGAAACTGTTCACGGCCGGCTTCATTCCGGGCGCGCTTTTGGCCATGACGTTCATGGCCTGGATCATGATCCACACGACGCTTCGTCCAGACCTGGTGCCGGCGTCGGAGCATGCTCTCAGTGACATGTCGTGGCGCGATCGCTTTGCGTCGCTGAAAGACCTGGCTCCGGCGATGTTCCTCATCGTGTGCGTGCTCGGCTCCATGTACGGTGGCTTTGCGACGCCGTCCGAGGCGGCGGCCGTCGGCGTGCTCGGTGCCGTGATCGTCACGGCTGTGCAGGGCTCGTTGACCATCGCTGCCATGCGCGAGGTCGCCATCGGTGCCGTCGTCACGTGTTCGATGATCGCGCTGATCGTGCTCGGCGCCTCCATCCTCGGCAACGCGGCGGCATTTCTCGGGATTCCAAAGGCCGTCGCCGATTGGGTCGCGGGGCTCGGTTTGTCGCCGTTCGTTCTGATCATGGCCCTGATCGTGTTTTATCTGATCCTCGGCTGTTTCCTCGACGGTTTCTCCATGATCGTGATGACCTTGCCGATCGTGATGCCGATCATCAAAACGGCCGGCTACGATCCGATCTGGTTCGGCGTCTTCCTCGTGCTGGTGGTTGAAATGGCGCAGATCACGCCGCCCGTCGGTTTCAACCTGTTCGTCATCCAGGGGCTCACCGACGACAGCCTCGGCTATATCGCCAAGGTAACGTTTCCCTACCTCTTGATCCTGATCGGATTTACGATGGCACTGACGTTGTTTCCCGACATCGTGCTGTGGCTGCCGCGAGTCGTGTGACCTTGCTGAATGCTTCGGTCGTCGCCGAAGCATGTGGCTGCGGTTCGTGCTATGAGGTCGGACATGAAAAATGGTCCCGATATCGCCCTTGTCGCATCTCTTCTCGGCGATCCCGCGCGTGCCAACATGCTGTCGTCATTAATGAGCGGCAGCGCGCGGACAGCAGGTGAGTTGTCGCGCGAAGCCGGCGTGACAGCGCAAACGGCGAGTGGTCATCTCGCGCGCTTGCTGGATGGTGGGTTGCTCACCGTCGCACAGCAAGGCCGACATCGCTATTATCGCCTCGCCAGCGCCGACGTCGCAGGAGCGCTCGAAGCCCTGATGGATCTCGCGGCCCAGTCGGGCACGCGGACCCGCCCGGGCCCAAAAGATCCCGAAATGCGTTTGGCACGGGTCTGTTATGACCACTTGGCTGGAACACGTGGGGTCGAGTTGTTCACCCGGATGAGCGCGTGCAAGATCATCGAACTCGATGGTGGCGGCATCGTCGTAACGGCGGACGGTCGAACGCGTCTCGAGGCCTTCGGCATCGACATGGCGGGACTTCTCGAGGCGAAGCGCCCGCTCTGCCGAACCTGCCTCGATTGGAGTGAGCGCCGGCCGCATCTGGCCGGCAGTCTCGGTGCCGGCTTATTGACGCGAATTTTCGCGCTTCGATGGGCACACCGTGTCGACGGGCATCGCACGGTGCGGTTCTCGGCCAGCGGCGAGCGTGAGTTCGCGCGCCTGTTTGCGGTCCGTTAGATACTGCGGTCAAAAATAGTGACCCAACCATCCTTTCGGTATCCAGAAGCAATGTCAGGGGCGCCCGAACAAAGAGAACGTGTTCGGCGACACCGTGGCGGTGGCCGTAACTCTCGGCGCGCCGAGCGCGCTGAAGCTCTGCGTCACGCCGGGAGCGGCATTGGTGGTGGCGTTGCCGGCCTGCGACGCTCTGATGGTGCAGGCATCAATCGACACGATGGTCGCCGTCGCGCCAGCTGTTCAGCCAGTGTTCCAATCAGCCATGCGCGCTGATCGCGAACACGATGGTGTATTGTAGCCTTCCGAAAAATCGTCTCGGCCTAATTTACAATTGCCGGGAGTCGTTTGATCAGCTCGACTTTGGCTTCGAGGCCATGTGGTTGGCGGTTGGAGAGCGACAGCGTCCCGCCCTGGGCTGAGATCAGACGCCCGGCGATGGCGAGGCCGAGGCCGAAGCCGTCGTGCACGGATTTGGTGCGTGCGCCATCGAGCTGTTGAAATGGCCGACTCGCGCGATCCAACTGATCAGCGGGGATGCCGGGGCCGTCATCGGCGATGATGATTTCGATACACGTCGGCTGAAACGCCAGAGCGACGCGGGCATTGCCGCCGTGGCGGACGGCGTTCTGGATCAGATTTGTCAGTGCCCGCTTGATCTGCAGCGGATGTCCCACGGCAATCGCGTGGCGAGCACCGGAGACAGTGGCATTGTGGCCCTGGTCGACGAGGTCGTTGCAAAGAGTGTCGACGATGGCGCTCACATCGAACAAGCGCGCCGGCTCGTCAGCGGGTACACCGCGTAGGAACGTCAGTGTGCCGTCGATCATCTGCTCCATGTCGCCGATGTCGGCGATCATGCGGGCTTTGGTGTCGGGCGCGACAGCGTCTTCGACCTGGAGCCGCAGCCGCGTCAGTGGCGTTTTCAGATCGTGGCTGATGGCAGCGAGGCTGAGCGTGCGATCCTCGATCAGGGTTGCGATATGGCGTTGCATGTCGTTGAAGGCGCGCGCCGTCTCGGCGACTTCGCGCGGGCCAGATTCCGGCAGCGGTGCCACATCGATGCGTTCGCTCTGTGGCGCCTGCTGAATGCGGCGCGCTGCATCGCCAAGCGCGCGCAGTGGTTTGGTGATCCAATTGACTGTGATCAACGAGGCGAGGATCACGCCGATGGCCATCAGCGTCGTTGACCAGATCGTGCCGTGGCTGGCGTTTGGCGCGTTGCGGATCTTGACGATGGCGATATTTGCGAACGTGCCGTCGCCAAGCCCCAGCGACGCCAGCATCTGGTGGGGGTCGTGACCTTCGTGATGCCGCCCTGCAGCGACTTCGCTGCCGATGACCACGCCGTCTTTAGCGAGGTCAGGCTCAACGGCGATCAAACGCTCGCGCAGCGATCCGGCGGCGGGATCTTTTACGTTCGGCAGAGCCAGCGACTTCATGCCGAAGTGCGCGTCGATCGGCCCGCCGGACATTTCATGGGCGAGTGCCTCGCGCTTGTCCGCGGGTTGCGCGGCCAGACTGCGTCGGATCGCAATCAAGCGCTCGGCGATGCGCATTTCGTTGTTGGTCTCGACCTCGCGGTCAAGGGCTGCCTGATAGGCCCACACGCTCAACAGATGGAAGAGGCCAAGCCCGATCAGCAGCAGGGCCATGGTGCGGGTGGCGATGGTGTCGAAGCGACGCATTACGCAACCGTCACGGGAGTAAGGAACAGATAGCCTTGGCCGCGCACTGTCTTGATGCGGGATGTGGACTCGTCCGCATCATCCCTGTCGATCTTGCGACGCAGGCGGCTGACCAGAACGTCGATGCTGCGATCGAAGCCGGAGGCTTGGCGATTGCGAGCGGCGTCGAGCAGGTGGTCGCGGGAGAGGACACGCTGCGGGGCCTCTGCAAATGTCACCAGGAGATCGAACTCGGCAGCGGAAAGATCGATGACGATACCGGTCGGGTTGAGCAATTCGCGCTTCAGGAGATCGATCTGCCAGCTGTCGAACGTGTAGCTACGCGGGGCGCGTTGAGGCGTGCCTGTCGCGCGCGTACCGGTACTGGCAGACGAAGATCGGCGCAGCACGGCATTGATTCGCGCAAGCAGTTCGCGGGGGTTGAAGGGCTTGCCGAG
>JANOAW010000785.1:0-3446 GCA_031411355.1 Hyphomicrobiaceae bacterium
ATTGCAGGCTGCTTGGTCGGGGGCGCGAGACCGTGGCGTGGCCGGCGCAGATCCCACGCGATCCGTCGATCGATCAAAGATGCGCGCCGACGGGGTCACATCGCTCATCGAAGCCCTTCCCGACGCCGCATTCCTACTTGACGCCGCGGCGCGATTAATCGCCGCCAATGCGACGGCCCGCGACGTCTTCGGGCAGGTCTTCGTCGGTGAGCACATCGGCCGCACAGCGCGACAGCCGGAACTTGCGGTTGCGATTAAAGACACTCTTGCGAACGGCGGCCAGAAGACGGTCTTCGAGTTGGCCGTCAAGTCGCCGGCGGAACGGCGCCTGGATGGCGCGGTGTCGATGTTGTCCGGGTTTGGCAGCGGGACCGGCGCACCGGCCGTGTTGGTGGTGCTTCAGGACATCAGCGAGCGCGAGGCCCTGGCGCGCATGCGAGTGGAGTTCGTCGCCAACGCCAGTCACGAGCTGCGCACACCGTTGGCGGCAGTGTCCGGCTTCATCGAGACGCTGCGTGGACCGGCAAAGGACGATCCCGTCGCACGGGACAAGTTTCTCGGCATCATGGCCGAGCAAGCGCAACGCATGACACGACTGATCGACGATCTGCTGATGCTGAGCCGCGTCGAGATGCGCGCACACCTGCCGCCGACCGCGACCGCCGATCTCAACCACGTGGCTATGGAAGTGATCCGGCTGATGGGGCCGCAAGCCAACAAAGATGGCGCGTTGCTGCAAGCCGACCTCACGGACGTCGACACGAAAATCATCGGCGACCATGACGAGTTGATGCAGGCGGTGCAGAACCTTGTGCAGAACGCTTTGAAATATGGACGACCTGCCGGAACCATCACGATCAGCACGGCGCGAGAGAGTGATCGCCGTGGCGGTGTCGTCGTTCGCCTGAGCGTCGTCGACGAGGGACAAGGTATCGCCGCGGAACATCTGCCGCGACTGACGGAGCGCTTTTATCGGGTCAGCACCGCAGCGAGCCGAGAGAAAGGCGGCACCGGGCTCGGTCTGGCGATCGTCAAACACATCGCCGCCCGTCATCGCGCTCGTGTGGAGGTTCAATCCGCACTGGGCGTGGGATCGACGTTTTCTCTGGTTTTCCCCACATTGCCATCGATGAGCTTACCAGTGTCATGAAACTGCAATGTGCCTGTCATAACTGGCGACCAAGTGAAAACGGAGCGCGAGCATGCCCGGCCACATCGTCTCGTCCTACGACGCCGATCTCTCAGCGCTCGACGGCATCGTCGCCGAGATCGGTGGTCAGTGCGAGAAGCTGCTGACAAACGCCTTCCAGGCGCTTGAGCGGCGCGATCCCGAACGCGCCAAAGCCGCCGCTGCCAGCGACAAAGCCATCGACGCCCTCGAGCGTACACTGCAGGATCAGGCGATCCGCATGATTGCGCGCCGCCAGCCGTTGGCGAACGACCTCCGCCACGTCATGACGGTGATCAAAATCGCGAGCGATCTCGAACGCATCGGTGATCTCGCCAAGAACATCGCCAAGCGCGCTATCGCCGTCGCGCACGAGACGTCGCCGAAATCGCTTCTCACGGGTCTCGGCCACATGACGGAGCATGCGCTCGGCCAGTTGAAGGACGTGCTCGATGCCTACGCCGCGCGTGACGCAGACAAGGCTATGGCGGTCTGGCACGACGATGCGCGCATCGATCTGCTCTACAATTCGTTGTTCCGCGAGATGCTGACCTACATGATGGAAGACCCGCGCAACATAGGCCTGTGCACGCACTTGCTTTTTGGCGCCAAGAATATCGAACGCATCGGCGATCACACCACGAACATCGCCGAGAACATACACTATCTCGTGCACGGCACCTTGCCCGACGGCGACCGGCCGAAGGGCGACGAGACGAGTTCGCTCGTCACCAAACCGAAGTCCTGACATGGCGACCATCCTCATCATCGAAGACGAAGCGGCTCTCGTCGAATTGCTGCGCTATAATCTTGAGGCAGCGGGCTTCTCCGTTCGCGCGGCCATGACGGGCGCCGCGGCCGAAGAGGTGCTCTCAGACCACCCGGTGGATTTGGTGCTGCTCGACTGGATGCTTCCGGAGATCAGCGGCATCGAACTGTGCCGCCGCATTCGCCAGCGCCCGGAGACGGCCAGCCTCCCGGTCATCATGATCACGGCGCGCGGCGAGGAAGCGGATCGAATCCGAGGGCTCTCGACCGGCGCCGACGACTACGTCGTCAAGCCGTTCTCCGTCCACGAGGTCGTCGCGCGCGTGAAAGCCCTGTTGCGGCGGGCGAACGCCGATCTGGTCGCAGATGTATTGACGTATCTGGATATCGACGTCGACCGCGCGGCTCATCGTGCGATCCGCGCCGGCCGCGACCTGCGGCTCGGTCCGACTGAGTACAAGCTGCTCCTGTTCCTCATGGAGAACCGCGGCCGCGTCCAGTCGCGGCAACGCTTGATTGACGGCGTATGGGGCCGCGACGGTGACATCGACGAGCGCACCGTCGACGTTCACATCGGCCGCCTGCGCAAATCGCTCGTGTTGGACAGCGAGACTGATCCGATCCGCACGGTGCGCGGCGGCGGTTACGTCTTCGGAGAACGATAGCCGGCGCCAAGCAGCGTCGCGCTTTACAGGGACCTGCGATCCGTCGACCGTTGTCAGTTCTCCGCTACGTCTGGGTGGATATTGATCGTGTCAGGGCCTTTCGGCCGGTCGCCGGACAGAAACTCACCCGTCGCGACGTAGTAGATGTTCTCGGCGATGTTGGTGGCGTGGTCGCCTACGCGTTCGAGGTTCTTGGCGCAGAACAGCAGATGCGTGCAGTAGCCGATGCTGCGCGGGTCCTCCATCATGTAGGTCAGCAGCTCGCGAAACAGGGCGGTGTGCAGCGTGTCGATCTCGCCGTCGCTCTCCCAGACCTTTTGTGCGAGGTCTTTGCTACGGCGCGCATACGCTTGCATCACACGTGAGAGCTGTTCGTGCGCACGCATGCTCAAGACCTCGAGGTTCACGCCGGCACCTGCCGGCTGTGCCTGTTCGGCCATGGCAAGGATGCGCTTGGCGTTGTTTTTGGCGAGATCGCCCATGCGTTCGAGATCCGTGGCGATCTTTAGCGTCGCAATGGTCTCGCGCAGGTCGATGGCGAGCGGCTGGCGCTTGGCGATTATCGTGATGACGCGTTCCTCGATGCGCATCTGGAGCGCGTCGACGGTTTTGTCCGCGGCGACGATTCTGCGCGCGAGCACGAGATCGCGTGTCCGGAACGCCTCGGCGGCGTCCTCGATCTGGCGGCCGACGGTGGCCCCCTTATCGTCGACGAGGGCGCTGAGTTTCTGCAGTTCGGCATCGAAGGATGCAACGATATGGGGCATGGGGGGCCTCGCGGGGGAATAAGCGCCAAACGCTACGCGACCGGATGCAACTCAGCCGAAGCGGCCGGTGATGTAGTC
>JANOAW010000786.1:0-2564 GCA_031411355.1 Hyphomicrobiaceae bacterium
GGAGACTACATGGCACTTCCCGACTTCACTATGCGCCAATTGCTCGAAGCAGGCGCCCACTTCGGCCACCAGGTTCACCGCTGGAACCCCAAGATGAAGGGTTTCATCTTCGGCGAACGTTCCGGCATCCACATCATCGACCTTTCGCAATCCGTTCCGCTGCTTCACCAGGCTCTGGTGAAAGTGCGTGAGACTGCCGCCAAGGGCGGCCGCGTGCTGTTCGTCGGCACCAAGCGTCAGGCGGCTGAAGCCATCGCGGAATCCGCGGGCCGTTGCGCGCAGTACTTCATGAACGATCGCTGGCTGGGCGGCACGCTCACCAACTGGGCGACCGTTTCGAACTCGATCAAGCGCCTGCGTGACCTCGACGACATGCTGTCGGCGGGCGAGTCCACCGGCCTCACGAAGAAAGAACTCCTCGGCGTGCAACGCGAACAGGTGAAACTGAATCGCGTGCTCGGCGGCATCCGCAACATGGGCGGCCTGCCGGACCTGATGTTCGTGATCGACACCAACAAGGAAGCCATTGCGGTCAAGGAAGCCCGCAAGCTCGGCATCCCGGTTGTCGCCATCATCGACACCAACTGCGACCCGCAGGTAGTCGACTTCCCGATCCCGGGCAATGACGACGCTGCGCGCGCGATCCAGCTGTATTGCGGCCTGATCGCTGATGCTGTGCTCGACGGCATGGCCGACTCGTCGATGGCTTCGGGTGAAGATCTCGGCGCTGCCGCGGTCGTCAACGAACCGGCGCTGGCCGCTACGGCCGACGCTGAAGCCCAAGCCTAATTCGCGCTCGCGCATGCTGGCGGCGCAATCCGCCGGCATGCTGCGAGATGCGACACAGATAGAAGTGCCTGCTTGCCGTTCGGTTCTCATACCGTCCGAGCAGGGGCAAACGTTCAGGAGACAGACATGGCTGACATTTCCGCCGCGCTCGTGAAACAGCTGCGCGACACGACCGGCGCTGGCATGATGGACGCGAAGAAGGCCCTCGTCGAAACGAACGGCGATGTTGAAGCGGCGATCGATCTGCTGCGCACCAAGGGCATCCTGAAGGCCGGCAAGAAAGCTGACCGCGTTGCAGCCGAAGGTCTGGTCGGCATTGCTGCCGCCGGCACGTCGGCTGCTGTTGTCGAGGTCAACTCGGAAACCGACTTCGTCGCCCGTAACCCGGAATTCCAGCAAGCCGTCCGCACGATCGCCGACACCGCGCTGAAGAACGGCGGCGATCCGTCGAAGACACTGCATGCTGCGGCGCCCGAAGGCGGCACGATCGGCGAGATGCTGGTCGGCCTCGTCGCCAAGATCGGCGAGAACATGACGCTGCGCCGCACGACTTCGCTTTCGGTCAGCGATGGTGTTGTTGCGCAGTACATCCACAACACGGCCGCTGACGGCATGGGCAAGATCGGCGTGCTGGTGGCGCTCGAATCGTCGGGCGACAAGTCGCGCCTGATGGATCTCGGCCGGAAGGTCGCCATGCACGTTGCATCGGCCAAGCCTCTGGCGGCGACGACGGCGGAACTCGATCCGAAAGTGGTCGAGAAGGAAAAACAGATCCTGACCGAACAGGCCAAGGAATCAGGCAAGCCCGCCAACGTCATCGAGAAGATGGTCGAAGGCCGGATCCGCTAGTTCTACCAGGAATCAGTGCTGGTCGAGCAGGCCTTCGTCATGGACCCGGACGTCACTGTCGGCGCCTTCATCGAGAAAGCCGGCAAGGAAATGGGCGCCGCCGTGAAGCTGATCGGCTTCATTCGCTATGAAGTTGGCGAAGGCATCGAAAAGGCCGTCAACGACTTCGCGGCCGAAGTTGCTTCTTTCGCCAAGCCGAAAGAGTAAAACCTTTGCGGAATCCGCCGTTTCGCGGATAGAGTTTGGCGGCCCGGCGCTAGCGGCGTCCGGGCCGTCCTCGTAAGGGGCCAGCACGTGAAGGGCCGCGTCGAAGGAAGGCAAGATGGCAGATCACGCTAGCCTCAAATACAAGCGCGTCCTTCTGAAAATCTCGGGCGAAGCCCTTATGGGCGACCAGGGGTATGGAATCGATATTCCGTCAGTCACGCGCTACGCCGAAGAAATCAAAGCCGGCATCGCACTGGGTTGCCAGATCTGCCTCGTCATCGGCGGCGGCAACATCTGGCGCGGCAAGTGGGGTGTCGATGGCGGCATGGAGCGCGCCCAGGCAGATCATATGGGCATGCTTGCCACCGTGATGAACGCGCTGGTGATGCAGAACTCTCTCGAAAGCATCGGCGTGCCGACGCGTGTGCAATCTGGTATTTCGATGATGTCGATCTGCGAGCCGTTCATTCGTCGGCGCGCCATCCGTCATATGGAAAAGAATCGCGTCGTAATTTTCGCGGCAGGCACGGGCAATCCGTTCTTCACCACCGATACTGGTGCTGCCCTACGCGCGGCCGAGATGAACTGCGACGCAATGCTGAAAGGCACGCAGGTCGACGGCGTCTACACGTCCGATCCGAAAGTTGACGCCGATGCCACGCGCTTCGACACGCTCGACTACATGGAAGTGCTGTCGAAAGAACTGAAGGTGATGGACG
>JANOAW010000787.1:0-3570 GCA_031411355.1 Hyphomicrobiaceae bacterium
TGACGTGGGCCGATGTCACCTCCCGCCTCGACCCGCAACGTTTTACTGTCCACACAGTGCCGTCATTACTGGCGAAATCGATCGCGTGGAGAGATTATTCGAAATCGGCACAAAGCTTGTCGGCTGTGATAAAAAAATACGCGGGCTGATGTTATTTCAATTCTAATAGTGCTTTTTCCAGTTTGTGCGCAAGTTCGACATCCTTGGTGTACAAGCCTTCCTGATGGCTGTTCATACCTTCGCTGACGGCGTCGACACGTGCTCTCACCGTAAACAGCCAGGATTCAAGTGCTTTGATTTTTTGATCTGATGTCATGGACGGATCATTCATGAGATCCCCGGGGCTCAGGAAAGCCGTACTCGGATCTTCGATAGTCTTTGATTTTGACGTTTGGTTCGACATGGTCATCTCCGAACGTGGTGCAGACATAGAAATGCCGCGCCGGTTTTTCGGCGCGGCACCATCGAGACATAAAATTATTTGCGCGGGGTATCAGTTGCCGTCGCCGAGCAGGCCGACAAGAAATCCTGCATCGCAATCGACGAATTGGTCGAGAGTGTCGTCGGCACTGCTACCTTGTTGGCATCAATCTCGGTTTTATCGAGCATGCCGTCGTTGTTTTTGTCGGCCGATTTGAACATTGATTGGCATTCCGCCGCGCTTTTTGCTGGGCCAGGGGTCGGCGCCGGCATCTTGGTCTGAGCAAACGCCGGAGAGAAGGCGAGGCCAAGAGCGAATGCGCTCATTGTGATCAGCTTGTTCATGGATAACTCCTGTTGAACTCTGGAACAGTTTCGATGCTCCATGATTCCAAATCATGTAAACATCCGTCTGGATAACAATATTGTTGCGTTGTGGTTCCGGAATTCGCTGATATTCATTCGTGCCATCGTGGCAAAAAGCAAATACGGCCCTCGCGGTTGCCGCGAGAGCCGTATGATTTCACGATAACTGGTTCTTCGGTTTAAATAATGCCAAGAACTTTCATAACGACGATACCCATCACGGGAACGCCAAGAAGCCACAAGCCGACGTAGCGCATTGCCATCTCCTATGTATTGTTCGCGCCCGCGTACCCAACCGATGCCAACCTAAAGGAAGACCCGCAGCGTGGGGGGAGCGCTGCGGGTCACGTTGGTTGTTGGCAGGGGGGGAGGCCAACATCCAATGTCAGGCGTGTCGCGATAACCGCGGGGGCGGCCAGAAGTTCCGCCCCGACGGCAAAAATGTCGCTCAGGTGGGTCCGAAGCGAGACGCTGCAGCGACGGCGATGGCACAGGTCGCGCCCGTCAACGCGGCTCCCCAGAGCATGTCGACCGCAGACAATTTTATGCTCCACCCCCGCAGCGTGGCGAGGTTCGACAAATCGTATGTTGCGTAGGCGACGAAACCGAAGACTGCGCCGGCCAGCAGGGCTTTCGTCCAACCACCGGCAAGGGTGGCTGGTTGAATGACGAAAAACATCAAGCCGAAGGCGTAGATAACGTAAAAAGCGAGTGCCGCGCCGAGGTTCGTTTGGGGGGCAAGCAAGGGCCCGATTTCGGCACGATAGAAGCTCTTGGCGACAACGCCGAGCCACAACAGGTCGATGGCGACGAAAACGACGAGCGTGACGAGATACAGCGCAACATTCGACATAGGACACTCCTGCTCACATGAGGTCGGTACGCACGCATGCGCAGATTGGATGCGCACGGGCGCACGGCCACACCTCGCGTGGAGGCAGAATACGTGCGTGACAGCTGTGCGAACGAATTGGTCAGCGCGCCAATTCACGCCAGATCAAGCGTGCCCCGAAGCCCAGGAACATCACGCCGATCGCGCCTTCGAACCAGCGCCGGAAACGTTGATAAACGGCACGTACGCCGTGTCGACGAAAGGCCCAGCCGAGCAGGGCGAGGTAGGTCAGGTTACACGCCGCAATGGTTCCGAGCACGGCGATACCCGTCGGCACATTCGTCGCGAGAACGCCGCTGACAGCGAAAATAGAGGTGATAAAGAGGATCGCCTGTGCGTTCGACAGTGCAGTTGCCAGTCCGAGGGCCATGGCGCCGAGGGGTTGTGTGATTTGCAAGCGATCCGCCCCGACCGTTACCGGCTGCGGTGGTGTCCTCGAGCGACCAAGGAGGCGGCTGCCGAAATAGATCAGATAGGCGCCGCCGAAGATGTGAACCGCGACACGCAGCCAGGGAAATTGCTCCAACAGGGCTCCCCAACCAAATAGCGCGAATACGGCTAAGATGATAATGCCAGCGACGTTGCCGAGGAGGGCAAACGCGACATGCAGCGCTGGTCGCGTCAACGACAGATGCGTCACCATCAACGAGTTGGCGCCGGGCGTCGGGACGATCACGAGCCAGAGCAGAAAGAAGCGCCAGAGAACGTCGATGTCGAGCATGAGCTACCGCAAATAGGCCGAGTTGTTGGTTTGGCACGCCGGCGCAGCTTGGGTTACGACGTACATGAACTTTTGCATGTCCCACGCCCCCGTCGGGCAGCGCTCGGCGCACAATCCGCAATGCAGACACATGTCCTCGTCCTTGGCCATGATGCGACCGGTGGCCGGCAGATCCTTGGATATATAGATGTCCTGCGTGGCGTTGGTCGCTGCAACGCGCAGTTGCTGTCGTAACGCGGCCTCATCGTCATTGTGGATAAAATTGATGCAGTCGACGGGGCAAATATCCATGCAGGCGTCGCACTCGATGCACAGTTTTTCCGTGAATACGGTCTGGACATCGCAGTTGAGACACCGCGCCGCCTCCTTCATGGCGAGTGCGTGGTCGAAGCCCAGTTCGACTTCGACTTTGAGATTTTTGATCGACCTCGCTTTTTCGGCATGCGGGACGTGCGTGCGCGCACCGGCGTCGTAGTTGTTGGAATACGACCACTCGTGAATGCCCATCTTCTGCGAGACGAGGTTGGTTCCGGGTTTGGGCCGTTCTGTCACGGTTTTGCCGTGGCAATGCGCATCGATCGAGATGGCGGCCTGGTGTCCGTGGCTGACCGCCCAAATGATGTTCTCGGGTCCCCAGGCAGCGTCGCCGCCGAAGAAGACTTTCGGGTTGCTCGACTGAAAGGTCACCTTGTCGACCTTGGGCATGGCCCATTCGCCAAACTCGATGCCGATATCGCGCTCGATCCAGTCGAAGGCGTTTTCTTGACCAATGGCCATCAAAACGTCGTCGCACGGGATGGTCACGCGTTCGCCGCTCGGCTTCAACACAGCGCGACCCTTGGCATCGACGCCGTGCTCGACCATCTTCTCAAACACCACGCCGGCCAATTTGCCGTTTTCGACGACGAACGACTTGGGCGCGTGATTGTCGAGGATGGGAATGCCTTCATAAAGGGCGTCTTTGATCTCCCATTCGGATGCCTTCATGACTTTGCGTGGTGAGCGAACCGTCACTGTCACGGCGTCGGCGCCGAGGCGAAGGGCAGTGCGGCAACAATCCATGGCCGTATTGCCGCCGCCGATGACGACGACGCGCCGGCCAATCTTTTCAATATGACCGAAAGCGACCGAGGTCAGAAAATCGATGCCGATGTGGATGTTGGCTGCGACG
>JANOAW010000788.1:0-6989 GCA_031411355.1 Hyphomicrobiaceae bacterium
GCGGATCACGGCCCCGTGGCCTTCGGCCGCCTTCGCCATCGCCTGCGTAATCGCGCCCATGCCGCCAACCGCATGCCCCCACACACCGGCCTTGCCATTCACCTCGCCGAAGCAGTGATGCAGGAGCACATAGGCCGTCCCCGGCGCATAAGGCGATGCGTAGGCGCCGACGATGCCGTCGAAGGCGAAGGCGCCTTTGACGATGTCGCTTTCAAACCATTGGTCGAGAAACTGCGCAGCACTTTTAGTGAACAGGTCGAGCAGCAGTCGCTTGTCGTCGAGCGACAGGCCGTAGAGGCGCTTGCCGAGCGGCGCATTTCGCACGATGTAGGCGAAACAGGCGCCGACGTTGGGCGGCGTGCGCAGCGTCAGGTCGCGCAGATGCGCCGCGGCGCGCTCCAGAGCTGCATCATATGCAGGCAGCCGCGCGGCGTCGGCCTCCGAAAACGACGCGATCGCCCGTTGTCGCGCCGCCAACCCATAGGGCATGATCAAGCCACGCGTCGCATCCACCGGCCAGAAGTTGGCAACCGGGCGCTCCACGATTTTCAAGCCGTGCCGATTGAGATCGAGATCAGCGATGACCTTCGGTGACAACAAGCTGACGGTGTAGGCGGCGACGGAATTGCGAAAGCCCGGATGAAATTCTTCCGTCATAGCGGCACCGCCGACGACGGCATTTTTCTCGAGCACGAGGACGTGCAACCCCGCGCCAGCGAGATAAGCGGCCGTCACCAATCCGTTATGCCCACCGCCGATGATGGCGACGTCCCAAAGGCGATCCGTCATGGTCTCTCCCGCCTCGAATGCCAGGCCTCGAATGCCAGGCCTCGCCGGTCGTCTTTACAAAATACTGATCCAGCGTCGATGATGAGATCACGCAATCGGGGATGACACGCATGACGCGCCGACACTTTCTCGCGGGCTCCAGCGCCGCAATGGCGGCCGCGCTCGTCGCCCCACCGAGCCTGGCACAATCGACCGGCCCGGTGATCAAACTCGTGTTTCCCTTCGGTGCCGGCGGCGGGGGCGATATCCTGAGCCGTATCATCGCCGAACAGATCGGCCCCGTCCTTGGGCGCACGATCATCGTCGAGAACCGCACCGGCGCAGACGGCCGCACGGGCATCAACGCCGTGCGCACGGCACCACCCGACGGCAACACGATATTACTGACGACCGGCCCGACGATGTGGCTGATGGCCATGGTGCACAAGGCTGCAGGCTTCGATCCATTCGCGGATTTCGAGCCCATCGCGCAACTCGCACTGTTCGATCTGTGTGTCGCCGTGTCGAATGCCTCGGGTATCAAGACAGTCGCCGACATGGCCGCGTGGGTAAAGGCCAATCCCGACAAGGCAACGTACGCCATCCCCGGGGCTGGTACTATTCCACATTTCATCGGCGTCAGTTTATCCAAATCGATCGGGGTCGAGATGAAGCGTTTGCCCTATCGCGGTGGCGCGCCTGCGATCAACGAACTCGTCGGCGGCCACATCGCCCTCTCCGTCGGTACACTCGCGGATGCCCTGCAGCAGCATCTAGCCGGCACCATTCGCATCATCGCATCGAGTGGCGCCGCGCGCTCGGCGTTCACCCCCGATGTGCCGACGTTGAAGGAAAGTGGCTTCGATATCGTCGCCAATTCCTGGTATGGTTTGTGGGCCCCGAAGGGGACACCGGCCCGGCTCGTCGCCGAGTTGAACGCAGCCGTCGTCGCAGCGCTTGCCAAACCGGACATCAAAGCAAAACTCGAGACCATGGGGCTGGTCGCGACCGGCACGCGCGCCGACGCCTTGACCGACATCATGCGCGAGAACGCGGCGCGCTGGAAACCAGTCATCGAAGCGAGCGGCTATCAGATGGACAATTGAAAACTGCGCGCGCGACCTCAGATCATGCCGAGCCGACGGCGCTCGGCTTCGAGTTCGGCTTCGTCCCAATAGCCGATGAGAATGCCTCCGCGGAACGCGGATTTCGTCCGGCCATAGGCTTCGATTTTGGCGTCGGGCATCGTCACGGCGTTGTGGCCGGTAAGTGACCAGTTGACGAGTGCATCGAACAATCTGCGACGGACCTTGGCAAACGCAGGGTCAGCACCGAGGTCGACCAGCTCATTCGGATCGGCATCGAGATCGAACAGCATCGGGCGATAGCCGACGGCGTGCATCAATTTGAACCGGCGATCGACAACCATGAACAGGCGACACTCTCGCAAAGGCTGTCCGAGCGTCGCGCGAGGTTCCTGCATGGCATAATCGTATTCCGAAAACGCGACGCTGCGCCAATCGACCGGTGTCGCCCCGTGTAAAATCGGTGTCAGCGATCGGCCTTCGAGAATGTGCGCGGGTGGCGTGCCGCCGAAGTATTCGACGAACGTCGGCGCCAGATCGATGGCCTCGACCAGGGCGTCGCACACGGTCCCGCGGGTCGCGTCGGCGCGCGCCGTTGGATCATAGACGATCAGCGGAACCTTGACGCTGCAATCGTGGAACAGATCTTTTTCGCCCATCCAGTGATCGCCGAGATAGTCGCCGTGATCCGACGTGAAGACGATCATCGTCGAATGGGCGAGCCCTTCCGCGTCCAGAAATGCAAACAATCGACCGAGGCTGTCGTCGATCTGCTTGATCAGGCCCATATAGGCGGGAATGACCGTCGCACGAACGTCGTCGCGGGAAAAATTCTCCGACACGCGCAGTTCCATGAAAGCTTTGAATACCGGATGCGCGTCGACACGTTCGGCGTCGCTTCGGACGGCCGGGGGCAGCGGCTGTCCCTTGTACATGCTCGCGTAAGGCTCGGGCGCGATATAGGGCCAATGCGGCTTGATCAAGGACAGATGCAGGCACCACGGCCGCGCATCCGATTTGGCCTCTCGTATGAAATCCATGGCGCGGTTGATCATGTAGGGCGTCTCGGAATGCTCCTCCGGTACCCGGGCGGCTTTGTCGGAATGGGCAAGCAACCAGCCGTTCTGGAGCCGGCCGTCGGCAGCGGCGCCCGAGTTGGCCCACTGCTCCCAGGGGTTGGCCGAGGCGAAACCGTGCGCACGCAGATAATCGTCGTAAGCAGGCCGAGGCCGGCTGTCGGGATGCAGGCCGTCGTCCCGCTCGTAGGGTTCGAAACCGCATTGCGAGACATGCACACCGATGATCGACGCGGGCTTGATCCCAAGGCGTGCCAAACCCTCCTGGTCGGCTGCCATATGCGTCTTGCCGACCAGCACATTGCGCACGCCGATGGCCTTCAGGTGGTCACCGAGGGTCGGCTCGCCCACACGCAATGGCCACCCGTTCCAATGCGAGCCGTGACGGCTCATGTAGCGGCCCGTATAGGTGCTCATGCGCGACGGTCCGCACACCGGCGACTGCACATAGGCCCGTGTGAAGCGCACGCCACGCTCAGCGAGACGATCGATATTCGGCGTTTGCAAAGTCCGGTGGCCGTAGCAGCTCAGGTAGTCCCAGCGGAGCTGATCGCACATGACGAACAGGATGTTTTTCTTTTCGGTCATGGGAGCGTCCGATCCATATCGTCCAAATCTGCGACGGCGGACCGTATCGCCCATCACAGAACCTTGAAAGCAATTGATTGGCGTCTCAGTCCAACCCCGCACTTAGTCCGTTAACAAACGGACTGACGCGCACCGCGTCGACAAGGTGCGAGATATGGCGACAACGTTCGCTTTTAGTCACCGGGAAAGGTCGCGCTCGTCATCCGACGCGTCCATGGATCGGCGGAGAGCCGAACGGTGCGGCAACTCAGGCCACTGAAGGCCGACTGACAGCATGAGCAGGGAACGTGCTCCCGGTGTAACGTCTATGCCCTCTGGGATGCGAGTGACGACGATGTCCAGCGCCTCCGGTCGGCGGATGCGGAATTCACGTCTTGCAGACTCTGACGGCGCAGAGCGTTGTGCGGCGACTGTCATGCGCTTTGACGAATGCGATTCGCGGTCGTCTACGACTCCAGATGTCGCAGACGTGGGGAGAGTGCAACACCACCCACGTCCAATCCCGTCCATAGCAAGCGCCGCATCGGTGGTGGATGTGTTGGTGGATGACTTCAAAAAAGCGTCAAAAAACTCAATAAAATCAACATTAATTGGTGGAGCCGAGGGGGATCGAACCCCTGACCTCTTGCATGCCATGCAAGCGCTCTCCCAGCTGAGCTACGGCCCCGTGCAGGGCGTAGTGCCCGGCTGAGTGAGCGGTCTTTAGGGGGGAACGCCTGCGCGTGCAAGCGGCATTTTGGTCGCGACGTGGTTCAGCGCAGACGCTCGAGCGCGCGGAGTAAGCCATCCGCCAAGCGCGTCGCGCCGGTTTCGATACCGGCCCAATTGCGGGTCGGCCCAAGCGCGCCGAAGCTCCCGACTGCCGGATACAGGTGCGCGATCAAACCCGCGACCACCGCCTCGGCGCCGCGCTTGTTGCCATCGTCGATTTTGATCGCGAAACCGATGCCGTGGTCTGGGAACGCGCCGCAATAAACACCCTCGGCCCCGGTCTTCATGAACACTTTGCCGGGCAGCGCTGTCATGGCTTTGGTATCCATGCGGTCCGGGCCCGCGACCATGTCCGGACGCGCCATGCAGGCGTCGACGATGCGGCGCGCGGCGGCGCGGCGCGTGGTGGACAAGCCATCGCCGGTGACCAGGGTGGCGAATGCCGTCGCCAACGGCGCCAGCGGGATGGCCCAGTTGGGTGCCGAACAGCCATCGATGCCGTAGCGGGGCGCTGAAAAGCCATCGCCGCAGACCTCGGCGAAAACGCGGGCGATGCGCTGCTGGTTGGGATGGCCGATGTCGAGATACCCAGCGATGGGGTCTCCGACATGCGCGCAAGTGCAAACCATGCCAGCATGTTTGCCGGAGCAATTGTTGTGCAAGGCCGACCACGCCCGACCGGCGTTGGCGAGGGCCGTCGGCTCGTGCATGGGGACGTGATCGCCGCAAGCGAGCGACGCGACGTCGAGCCCCGCCGCCCTCAGCATCGCAGCCGCCCGGTCGGTATGGGCCGGGGTTCCTGAATGCGAGGCGCAGGCAAGCGCGATCTCGGCATCGCCGAAACCGTAGTGATCGGCAGCACCAGTTTCGATCATCGGCAATGCCTGCAACGCCTTGACGGCCGAGCGCGGGAAAATTGGTCGCGCTGTTTCGCCGAGGGAAATGAGGCGTTCACCGTTGGAGCGCGCGACGACGACAGCTCCGATGTGGAAACTCTCGACGAGGCCGCCGCGTGTCAGTTCGACCAGGTTCGGATTGGCCATGAGATCTCCAATGCTGAATGCCATCGCCGCCGCCGATCAGACACGGCCGATACCGAGATGGTGCTCGAGGATGCCGCCATCGGCAAGCAGCGCCGCACTCGGCCCTTGATGCACGATTCGACCCCGCTCGAGGATCACGGCGTCGTCGGTCAGGCCCAAGATCTTTTGTGCGTGCTGCTCGACGATAATGCCGGACATGCCGTCGCAGCGGAACAGGCGCGTCAGCACGCGCAACAGGTCCTCGACGATGATGGGCGCAAGGCCCTCGGTCGGTTCGTCGAGCAAAAGCAGTTTCGGATTGAGCATCAGCGCCCGCGCGATCGCGAGCATCTGCTGTTCGCCCCCCGACAGTTGTGAGCCAAGGTTGGCCTTGCGCGCCGCCAGACGGGGAAAAATCTCGAATATGCGCGGCACGGTCCAATGTCCCGGCCGGGCGACGGCCGTGAGGTTTTCGACCACGGTCAGGGATTTGAAGATGTTGCGTTCCTGCGGCACCCAGCCCACGCCTGCGGCGGCGCGCTTTTCGGGCGGCATCGTCGTCACGTCGAGACCACCGACGTAGATCTTGCCGGCATGCCGACGCGTCACGCCGACGATTGTATCGACGAGTGTCGTCTTGCCGACGCCGTTGCGCCCGAGCAGAGCGATGGCGCGCCCTTGCGCGAGTGTCAGCGACACATCGGTGACGATACTGGCGGCACCATAGCCCGAACTCAGGCCGACCAGACGGAGCACGTCAGCCATGATGGGCCTCCCCGAGATAAACCGCTTTGACACGGGGATCGGCGGCAATGGCTTTAGGCGCGCCGTCGGCGAACACGGCGCCGTCGACCAGCACCGTAATGCGGTCGGCAAACCGAAACACCAGATCCATGTCATGCTCGATCAGCACCACCGTGACGTCGGCTGGCAACGCGGCGATCGTTGCCAGCAGATCGTGCCGGTCCGCCTCGGGCACGCCGGCGGCCGGTTCGTCGAGCAGCAACACGCGCGGCCGAGCCGCGACCGCCATGGCGATCTCGAGCAGGCGTTGCTTGCCGTAGGGAAGTTCCGATGTCCGCGTTTCCAGGACGTCGCCAAGTCGAAACGTGATCGCCACGGCTTCAGCTTCGGCGATCACGTCGCTCGCACGCCCGACCGGCGAGAACATGTGTCCACCGGTCCCGCGCCGCTCGCCGATGGTGAGGGCGATGGCCTCGAGCGGCGTCAAGGTGGGGAACAGCTGATTGATCTGGAACGTGCGCACCAGCCCGCGTCGGACACGCGCTTCGGGTTTCAGCCGCGTGACCTCCGTGCCGTCGAGAAAAATCTGACCGGAGGTGGCCTCGAGCACGCCGGTCAATTGATTGACCAAGGTGGTTTTTCCAGCCCCATTGGGTCCGATCAGGGCATGGCGTGCGCCGCGCATCACCTGCAACGACACGTCGTTGGTGGCGATCAGGCCGCCGAATGTCTTGGTCAAACGGCGGGTTTCGAGGGCGACAGTCATGACGCACCTGTGCCCGAACTTTGGCCTGAACTTTGACCCGAACTTTGGCCCGTAGTCTGGCCCGTAGTCTGGCCTGCCGATCTGCCGACCAGGCGCGAGCGCAGGTTCCGCTGCCAGCCGGTCATGCGCTCGCGACCGATCAGCACGAAGCCGACCAGGATGAGACCGATCCAGAATTGCCAGTACTGCGGCGTCAACCCTTTCAGAATGTCTTCCAGCAGCTTGAAGG
>JANOAW010000789.1:0-1746 GCA_031411355.1 Hyphomicrobiaceae bacterium
GACGCCGCGTGTCGCGCGGTTCGTCATAGGGTCGTCTCGGCCCGACAACAGGCGTTGCCAGCCCCGTTGATCGCGCGTCCCGTTGACGAAATCGTTGGGATCGAAGGTCGGCACGGACGCCGATACCAGAACCTCGCCGCCGTCGATGTCGAGCACGACCGCCGCCGCCTTGCGGAATGGCGACAACGTCGCGAGCACGCTGCGCTGCAATTCGGTGTCGATGGTCGCGATGACGTCCTGACCGCTCGAAGGATCGGACCGATCGAGGTGGCGCACGATGCGGCCACGGCTGTCGACTTCGGACTGAACGATCCCGGCTGCGCCGCGCAACACGACCTCGCGGCCTCTTTCGAGGCCGGTGCGGCCGGTCTTCATGCCTGGCAGCCGCAGAATGGGATCATCATCCATCGCCAGACGCTCGATCGCGCCGGTATGTCCGACGATGTGCCCGACGGTCCGGCCATGAAAATACTGGCGCGTGGGCGCGGCTTCGGTTGCCACACCCGGCAGATGCGGCGCGTGCACGCCGAGTGCCGAAATCTGATCGAATGTCAGATCCTGAACGATGATGAGGGGGACATTGGGCGATTGCCGCTGCGCCCGTTGCACCAACCGTTCCTGCTCTTCGGGAGCGATCGGAACGACTTTGGCAAAGCGCGTCAACACGCCCTTCACGTCACCCGCGAGCGAGGGTACGAGGACAGCGCGGTACCCCTCCCGGTTCGACGCCAGAATGGTGCCGAACCGATCGAGAATGCGACCACGTTCCGGCGCGACGAACTGGACGTTGATACGGTTTTCGTCGGCGAGCAGTCCATAGCGTCCCTGCTCCTCCACTTGCAGATGCCAGAGGCGGGCAGCGATGACGCTGCCGACGGCGACCTGTGTACCCCCGAGCACGAACGCGCGTCGCGTGAACTGGCGCCGTTGCGCGGCATCGTCTGGATCGCTCTGGAACATCAGCCGGTTCTCACGAAGATCTGCGCTCGTGGTGTCGCCCACAGCCGGTCGATGGTCATGAAAGCCAGTACCATGATCGGATACATCGGCAGGGTCGCGAGCGCCGCGATGATGAATGGCCGTGCGTCAGGGTTGGTTCCGGTATAGAGCGCCGCAATCCCCCAACCGAAACCCGCAGCAGCGAACATTGTGACTGCGAAAACCAGCGCGCGCCCGAGCGCCGTCGAGCGCCCTGTCAGTCGATGCTCGAGCGATGCCGAGGTTGCGACCACGAGCGCGAGCAAGGCCGTGTAGCCGAGGGGCTCGTGGGTCATGATGTCGATGGCAAGGCCGACGCCGAACACGAACGGCACCGGTACAAGCGCGGGTCGGCGCGCGCTCCAGTAATGGGTGACCATCAATGGCAGGAAGCGGATCACATAGCGCACGACCTCGTCGAGACCGAACGGCAACACCGCGAGCAGTGCCGCGAGCACCAGGGTCAAGGCCGGCAGGACGCGCAGCATCACGGCCCTCCGGCGAGCAGTGGGACAATGCCGGGGACCTGCACGGCGCCGGCACGTCGACGCCCACCCGGCCGCTTGTCGGCCAGCGGCTCGTCGTCGAGGCGCGGCGTGTTGGTGGCATCGAAAAGCAACACGCTGACGTATTCCAGTCGGTCGAGGCGAGCATACAACTCGACGCGCAGTTGGTCGCCGGTGTCAACGACCGTGCCGATGCGCAGGCCGCGCGGAAACACACCGCCGACACCCGACGTCACGACCTCGTCGCCGATGCCGACCTGGG
>JANOAW010000790.1:0-2368 GCA_031411355.1 Hyphomicrobiaceae bacterium
TCACAGTCGTCCCCCGGTCCCAGGCATGCTGGTGTCCTTCTCGCGAGCGTCGCGCCATACGACGAAATGCGGCCGCGCTTGTCAATCAAGGCAGACGGGGCAACGCAGACGGGGCGACGCAGACGGGGCACGCATTCACTATTCGCCTATGAGGCGCGGTCTGGCGTCGTGTTCGAGAGCGACCTGACCGCCACGACTGATATCGACCTACTGGTTGACACGCGCGCTGGTATGTCTCTCGCCATAGCTGATCCGTCGGCAATCAAGACCGCGGGCGTCATCGGACTCCTGCAACAGGTGGATCGATCCTTCAAACGCTCACAGGACTTCCGTGCGATCAATGATGCTGGCTACTATGTCGATATCGTCGCGCCAATTCCCTCAAACGCCAAGGCCGTCAAATTGAGCGAGTTGAATGATGACCTTGCGGCGGCTGAAATCATCGGCCTCGAATGGCCTATCAACGCGCCTCGTTTCGAGGCTGTCATTGTCGCGGAGGACGGACTTCCGCTGTGGATGTCATGCATCGATCCAAGGGCGTTCGCGCTGCACAAGTATTGGTTGTCGCAGAAGCTCCACCGCGAGGGCATCAAGCGCAAGCGCAATGAGGCGCAAGCGCGTGCTGTCTATCAAGTGGCGAGCACGTTCCTCAACCTGCCATTCAGTCCCAAGAACTTGACGGCTCTGCCATTGGAACTTGTTCAATCGGTGAAGGACTTGGCGGCAAAATCGAAACCAAGAAGGGCGTGAGGCCACGCTCGAGATTCGCACCAGACGGGGGGGCGAACCGGTGTCCACTTCGGTAGAAAATATGCTAATGCTGACTGTTGAGAATCCGGTACACGCCGATACGGGACGTCAGCATGCACAGCGCCGCGATGACGACCACGACGGACAACAATATCAGGTAGCCGGCGACGTCGAGCGTGCCCGCCCCGATCAGGCGGCGTAACTCAGCCATGGTGACGGCGCCGCCACCAATGGCTTCCATGCCGAACGGCAACAGAAAGAACATCAGCATGGCGGCGCCAGCGCCAACGATGCCGGCGCGAATACCGAGGCTGAGAAAGTGGCCGGCGAATTCGCGGGCGATGAACTTGTCGGTCGCACCGACGAAATGCAACACTTCGACGATCTCGCGGTTGGCGGACAAAGCACTGCGGGTCGCCGAGACGATGATCGCGGTCGTGGCCGCGCCGACGAGCAACAGAATGGCAAGCCCGCCGAGTGCGAATGAGCGCGTGACGGTTCGGATCTGCCGCTGCCAGTGGCGATGATCGTCGAGTGTGACGCCGGTAAAATCCTTGGCGAGCTTGGCACGCAGGGCGTCGAAATTGGGCGGATTGACGCGATCGACTTCGATCGCGATCAGGCGTGGCACCGGCAATTCCTTGAGCACGTCGATGCCGCCACCGAGCCAGGGTTCGAGCAGTTGCGCGTTTTCGGAGTCCGACAAGGGCTTCACGGCTCTGACGCCGGGCGTCATCTTCAGCAGCTGGCCGACATCCGCGAGGGTGCGATCGATGCCGTTCTTGTCCCGCGCCTCGACTTGCACGGTCACTTCCGTGGCGATGTCGCGCAACCACGCATTGGCCGACTGGTGGATCAGATACACCGCGCCGGCCGTCAGGCAGGCGAGAAAGCTCATGATCACGATCACCAGCGTCAACGAGCGCCCGGTGACGGTGCCCGCCTGCACGATCGGCGTCAGGCCCTTGGCTTTCTCGACTTTACCATCGCGATCGTGGACCGTCAGCTCATCGTCGAGCGATGGAGCGGACAAGACCGGGCGAGCCTGTGGCGCACGCGCTTCGGCGTGCCGAACTTCAGCGGATCGGGCGTCGGAGGCTCGCGGATCGGGTGCACGGTGATCGGGGGCGTCAGACCTCCCACGCTCTGGGATGCGGGATGGCTCCGGTCGCTCGATGTGCTCCTGCGGCGGCTGGCGCAACGATTGCCCAGGCGGCTGCGTCATGACTTGGCGCCAAGCGTCTTCCAACGGCGGATCATCGAGTGGCGGTTCGATGTCACGAGGCCGCGCCGCACGTAGCGGCGACGGTTCGAAATCGAGCGAATAGCTCGCCGCGAGATCGTCGGGGTGGACCCGACGGGCCGGCGGCGTGGTGTTTGGATCGGCGTTGACATCGTCCCAATCGAGGGGACGCGCGCGCGGCGGCGGCGGCGCGACATCCTGGCGGCCAGTCTCGGGGCGGTGGCCGAACGGTCGCACGGCGGGGGTGCGTTGGGTTGGCCCGGGCGGACGTGGGCGACGCGGATCGTCAGACGATTGCGACATGTCCGCCCTCCAGCTGCAGGCGCGGCGCCTTGAACTGCTCCATGAGCAAGTGGTCGTGGGTCGCGATGATCA
>JANOAW010000791.1:0-4022 GCA_031411355.1 Hyphomicrobiaceae bacterium
TGATATCAAGCTTTGGCGCACCCAGCAGGCGCCTAACTGCCGTCCATAGTCATTCGCACCTGCTTAGAGTCCGTCCGGCACATTTCTCATGAAAATCAATCCGCGGCCAGCCGCACGATCCGGCGCAGCATGAGTCGGATCATGGCGAGCACGATGAATGCCATGTGCATGCGTGTGAGGTTTTCGAAATCCTTGGCGAGGCGGCGACAACGGCCGAGCCAACCGAATGTGCGCTCCACGATCCAGCGCTTCGGTAGCAGCACGAAACCTTTCGCGGTGTCGGAGCGCTTGACGATTTCGAGTGGGATGCCGGCCTCGGACCGAACCTCCGCGGCGGTCGCCGGCCCTTGATAGCCGCCGTCTGCGATGCCCTTCTCGATGCTCGGAAACATCTGCCGCGCAGCCTTCAGCAGGGACGCGATGCAATCGCGATCCTGCACATCCGCCGGCGTCACCACGAGGGCTGTCATCAGGCCGAGCGTGTCGACCACGATATGACGCTTCTTGCCCTTGATTTTCTTGCCCGCATCGTAACCGGGAGGGTCGATTTTGGCCCCCCTTTTTCTGCGCTCTTGACGCTCTGGCTATCGACGATGCCGAGGCTCGGTGTCGGTTTTCGCTCGGCCAATTCACGCGCCTGCGCGTACAGCGCGAGATGCAGCCGCGCCAGCGTGCCGTCGCTCTGCCAGTCGACGAAATAGTCGTGCGCGGTGCTTTTTGGCGGCAGGTCCTTGGGCAACTGACGCCATTGGCAACCGGTCGTCAGCACGTAAAGCACGGCATCGACGATCGGGCGCAGCGGCACCTTTTTCTGCGGCGGCAGATGTGGCTCCATCAGCGCCCATTCCTCGTCCGTCACGTCACTGGGATAGCGCCCTTTGCGCTCGTACCGCGCCCTGTTCTCCTGGGTCCACATGCCCGTCTCCGCGAATCACGCGCACGGACACCTTGAATCACAAGCGATTCCGATGATTCAAGAAAATTCCGGACAGACACTGACGAAGCGATTCTGCTTCAAGCAGCCATATCGAAGTTCGAGAGTTTCAGGGGGGATTTCGTTCCGCCAAAGCTTCTCCAGGAACTCGAAGCTTCTCTTCCTGGCGCGGGACGTGAAGTGATGGAACTCACAAAGGAACGAGCACGCCATCGCATGGAGCTGGAGAAGGACGACGCGAAAGCAGCACGGCAAGGTATGCAACGTGGCCAGTGGATTGCGGCCGGCATTGCTGTATTAGGTCTCTCCCTCGCCGCTGTTGTAGCTGTCGTCGGTACAACGGCTGCAATGTTTGTCGCCGCGGTAATTGCGACCGTAAGTGTTGGAGGGCCTTCAGTCGCGATGGCTCTCGCGAAATACAGGGTGAATCGCAAAGCACACTCGTAAAATGGATCGCAAAAGGGGCAAGCGGAAACGCCTGCCCCTTTTGATTCCCCCCCCTTTGATTCCCCCAAGACTCACCACACGCCGGTGTTCGGCATCGATGCCCACGGTTCCGCCTTTGGCTTTGATTCGCCTTTCTGCAGCAGCTCGATGGAGATGTCGTCGGGCGAGCGCACGAACGCCATACGGCCGTCACGCGGAGGGCGGTTGATGGTGACGCCGGCCTTCATGAGCTTGTCACAGGTGGCGTAGATGTCGTCGACTTCGAAGGCGAGATGGCCGAAGTTGCGACCGCCGGTGTAAACTTCGGGATCGTAATTATAGGTCAACTCCAACAACGGTGCACGATTTTCGAGACCACTCGCCTTGTCGGCGGGCGCGGCGAGAAACACGAGTGTGAATTTGCCCGCCGGATTGTCGATACGACGCACCTCTTCCATACCGAACTTGGTGCAATAGAAATCCAGTGATTTCGCGATGTCGGTCACGCGGACCATGGTGTGCAGATAGCGCATGTCGAGCTCCTCGGCTGATGCGCACCTGTGCCAAAGGATGCAGCCGACCACAAGCGGCCACTCGTGAACCGGCGACGTTCGGACCTCTGCCGCAGTCGACCGGAGCCTGCGTAGATGCACCGTCTGTTCCATGGGAAGCGATTACGTGATGACCGCCGTCCTCTCGACCGTCGTGCCGGTGTTCGCCCTGATCGGCATCGGTTTTCTGGCAGGTCGCTCACGCTATCTGTCCGATGCGGCAATCAAAGGCTTGCCAGAATTCGTCTTCCGCATCGCCATGCCTGTCATGTTGTTCCGCACCATCGGCACGTCGCAGGTTCCCGAAGCGCCGGCCGCGTCGATCCTTGCCATGTTCTTTGGCGCGGTCGGCGTGGTCTGGATAGCGATGGCTCTGTGGACACGCCTGATCCTGCGTCGCGGCCAAGGCGACGCATCGGCCCTGTGCATGGCATCCGCCTTTGCCAACAGCGTCATGATGGGCCTGCCGATTGCCCTCTCCCACTTCGGCCCGACGGCCGCACCCATCGTCGCGCTGGTCATCATGTGTGATACGGCCGCGATGTGGTTCGCCGCCACCGTACACCTTGCCTCGACCGAGGGCGCCGGCGACGATGGCATCGCGACGGTGATCGCCACATTGGCCTGGCGCCTCGCGACCAATCCAATCATTCTCGGCTGCGCCGCAGGACTTGTGTGGCGGATCACGGGTGTGACCATGCCGCCTTTGGCCGACCGTGTCGTGACGATGTTGGCGCAGGCGGCCGTCCCGGGTGCTCTGGTCGCGCTTGGCCTAGCCCTGAACAGCTACGGATTGGCTGGTCAGGTGGGGGCCGTGTCCGCCATCACGTTTCTGAAGATGCTGGTCATGCCGACGGCGGCCTGGCTGCTCGGAACCTACGTCCTTGGCCTGCCGAAACTGGAAGTTGGCGTCATCACGACACTTGCCGCCATGCCGGTTGGTGCCAACGCTTACCTGTTCGCCGCAGCCTACGACCGCCAACCCGCGGCCGTGTCAGGTGCCATCGCCGCAACGACACCGATCGCACTGATCACAGTCTCGGCGTTGTTGATACTGATCGGCTGAGGCTCACGTCAGCAACGCCACGATCACGCTCATGGTGACGAGTGACAACATCGTGCCGAGCGCCACCGCGCCGGAGGCAGAATTCACGGCGCGATCGACCTTCGAGGCGAACAGATAGGCGTTGGCACCCGACGGGGCGGCCGCGAAGATCAACACCACGCCGGCCGCCGCAGCCGGCAGCTGCAATACCGTGATCAGCCCAAACGCAACCAGCGGCATGACGACCAGTTTCAGCGTCAACACCATTGCCAGCGTCGGCCCCTGCCCTTTGACGGCGAAACCGACGAGGCCCGCGCCGAGGGCGACCAGCGCCGTCGGCACACCCGCTTGACCGAGCAGCTGCAGAACGCGATCGAGGACGGTCGGCAGCGGCATCTCCGTCAGGCGCACGAGCGTGCCGCAAGCGATCGCGACAATCAGCGGGTTGCGCGCGAGATCCCGCGCGACGCCGATCAGCAACCGCAGGGTGCTGTGATCTTTGTCGGCGATCGCTGCCTGATGATGCAACGTCGCCAGCGTCCAATAAGTGGGCGACGTGAAGGCCAGAATAGCGGCCATGGGTGGTGCTGCCGCATCGCCGAACAAAGCCACGCACAATGGAATTCCAAGCATGACGGAATTTCCGTAAGCCGACGTCATGGCGATCGATGCGCTGTCGCCGATGGGGCGTCGCAGAACCGCTCGCGTCATCAGCGTCGCAAGCAACCAGACGACGGCCACGGCGCCGAAATAGGCGAACCAGATCGCAACCGGCGACACCGATGGCGTCGCACTGTTCGCGACCGTTCGAAACAGCAGCGCGGGAACGGCGACCGATGCGGAGAACTCGGTCAAACCCTGCTGCGCCGCGTCCGAGAAATAGCCGTATCTCACGGCGGCATACCCAAGCGCGATCAGGGCGAAGACCGGAAGAACGATGCTTACGACGCCCATGGATCAGGGTCGCACCGATTTGGCCGCGCGCATGAACGCAGCGATGCGCGCAGGATCTTTCACCCCCGGAGAACTTTCGACGCCGGACGAGAGGTCGATCGCGCTCGTGCCG
>JANOAW010000792.1:0-7592 GCA_031411355.1 Hyphomicrobiaceae bacterium
TTCTGGATGGTGGTGCGCTTGCTGCCGACCCAGGCGTGGGCGGGAGCTTCGAGGGCGGTCATCGAGAAGGCTGCGACGACGGCTGCGAGGATGGACTTGCGGATCATTGGAGGTCTCCAAAGAGATGAGGTTGAATTCAGGTTTGGTCGAGTGAGTGGAGCTTGGCGGAGGTTGGGGGTCGGCGCTGTTCCGAGGGAGACAGCGCCAGTCCTTTCGAGATCAGTCTTTTCGAGATCAGACTGATCAAGATCAGCGCACGCGGCCGCCGTTTCCGTTGCCGTTGCCGCCAGAGAAGTTCATGTCGCCGCCGACGGAGTTGCCTGAGATATTCGAGCCGTTGCCGCCGCCGTTGCCGTTGTTGCTGCCGCCGTTGGCGGACTTGCGCACCGACGTGAACTTGTTCGAGACCTTGAACGAGGACTTCTGGATGGTGGTGCGCTTGCTGCCGACCCAGGCGTGGGCGGGAGCTTCGAGGGCGGTCATCGAGAAGGCTGCGACGACGGCTGCGAGGATGGACTTGCGGATCATTGGAGGTCTCCAGTGTTGGCCCGTGGGCCTGGTTGATTGTCTCGATCGAGGGTCCGTTTTTTTCGGTGTCCGTCGTTCGTGATGAGACAATGCCTGCACTGGAGAGCGGCCGCTGTTCCGCTCGATACAGCTGCGAAATCAAGCATTTTCGAGCGAACCGATCGCCGACCATGCCCGCCGCGGCGGGGACTAGAAACGAAATACTCAGGTAACGAACAATCGCACCGACTGGAACTAAGCCGGCGGCGAAATGTTCTCTGGATCAATCACCGTGAGGACAGTCGCATGCGTGCCCGTATTTTCCCGGTTGGTATTTTCCCGGTCCGCATCCTCGCCGGCACCGCAGCCGCAGCCCTGTTTGCAACCGCAACCATTGCCCAATCGCCACCTGCCGCCGATGCGCCACCACCAGCCGCTTCGCAGCCGCCGCAGGCGAAGGCGGTTACGGATCGCAATAAAAAGCGTACCGCCGTCTCAAATAAGGCGGCTGGCAACCTGATGCGGACTGTGGCACCGGATATGAAAGCCGTTCTCGATGCACTTGCCAAACTTGAGCCCAAGGCGGTCGAGACGGTGACGCCGGCCGAAGCGCGTCGGCAGCCGACACCCGCCGACGCAGTGAAAGCTGTCAAATCGGCGCGCGGCCTTGCCATCGAACCGGACGCGTCCGTGCGTACAACGGAGGCGGCATATGGCACCGATCCCCTCCAAAAGGTGCGCGTCTACCGGCCAATCACGACAACGGAGCCAGCAAGCGCTGCGTTGATGCCCCTGGTGGTATATTTTCACGGTGGTGGTTGGGTATTTGCCGATCTCGATGTCTACGACGCAACACCGCGCGCCCTGTCCAAAAAGTTGAACGCCGTCGTGGTTTCGGTCGAGTATCGCAAAGCTCCCGAAGTAAAATTTCCTGGCCAACACGACGACGCCGCAGCCGCGTTCCTGTGGATTTTGGACCAGGCCCGATCCTGGGGTGCCGATGTGGAACGTATGGCCTTCGCAGGCGAGAGTGCCGGTGGCAATCTTGCAGTTGCGACGGCCATCTACGCGCGCGACAATAGGCTGACCGCACCTAAACACGTGCTCGCCGTTTATCCGATCGCCGACACTTCTGCCGACCTCCCATCGCGCCGCGACAGCGCCGACGCCAAGCCGTTGAACAGCGCCATGTTGCCTTGGTTCGCGTACTATTATCAAAAATCGCCGGACGATGCGCGCGATCCGCGCCTAAATCTGGTCGGCGCTGACCTGAAAGGTTTGCCGCCGATGACGATCGTCAACGCCGCGATCGACCCCTTGCGCTCCGATGGCGAAACCTTCACGGCCGCATTGAAACGGGCAAGCGTCCAAGCCACCCAAAAAACCTTTCCGGGCGTAACTCACGAATTTTTCGGCATGGCCTCGGTCGTCAAAGGAGCTGAAGCCGCCCAAACATTCGCCGTCGACAGATTGCGCTTAGCTCTGTCGCCTCGGCGCGCGTCTGATTCGAATGCAACCAAAACCAATTCCACTGCTGCACCGAAACCGACGCGCTGAGCGGCAGTCCCTGCAAGGGCAGTTCCCTCAAGGCAGGGCCGACGCGGCGATTTCGGCGATCAGCCAGTCGCGAAAGGCGCGGATCTTCGGCTGCGTTTCGCGCCCTGCAGGGCAAACGAGATAGTAGGCTCGGCCCGCGATCGGCAACTCCGGACCAAAGGGCGACACCAGACGGCCGTTGCGAATATCGGCCATGGCCATTGTCTTGTAAGCGAGCACGACGCCTGCGCCTTCGGCGGCGGCATCGAGGGCGTGATCGGCCGCGTCGAGCCGCAAGCCGCGCGTGGCATCGACACCGCCGACACGCGCGGCCTTCAGCCAGTCAGCCCAAGATGGCACCGCGTTCGGTGCCGACATCGGTAATTCGAAATGGATGAGATCGAAACGTGCGAGATCGTCAGCGCGCTTCAACCCACGCGCAACCAGACGCGGACTGCAAAGCGGCAACACGGACTCTTCCATGAGAGTTTCCACGTGCAGTCCGGGATGCACGCCGGTGCTCATGCGGATCGCTACATCGATGCCGTCGGACGTAAAATTTGCGAACGTGCGTGACGACGTCACCCGCGTTTCGATTTCGGGATGCGCGGCGAGGAACCGATAAAGCCGCGGCACCAGCCATTTCGCAGTCAGTCCCGGCGTTCCGCTGACGACAAGGACGTTGTCCTGGCCGCCACGATCGATCCGGTCGACCGCATCGCGCAACATTTCAAAGCCGGCTCGCAACCCCGGATACAGCGCCTTGCCGGCCTCGGTGAGATCGATAGCGCGCGCGCGCCGCACGAACAGCGGGCGCCCGAACACCTCTTCGAGGGCGCGCACCTGGTGGCTGAGCGCCGCCGGCGTAACGTGCAACTCGGCAGCCGCACGCGCAAAACTGAGATGCCGCGCCGTCGCCTCGAAAGCGCGCAGTGCATTCAATGGCGGCATCGGTCTGGGCATCTAACGCATGAGAATATCTAAGTCGTCAGGCAAGACATGATCGTTTGTCGCAGCCCCTGTCAAGGCGCATTATCGCATCATGAAGTCATTGAGATGAGGAATTCTAAGATGTCCGCCATGCCAGATCTCTCGTCCGGACGCCCCGATGCAGTCACGTTGATGCACATGGCGCGCCGACAACGAGCCGCAGCGTGGGCGCTCTTGGTGCGCCATTTTCTGACCTCGGCGACGACATCCACAACCCCGGCCGCCACGCCGACACAGGCGCCACAGTGCTGCTGATCGCAATCAATCCACATCGATCCAATCGGAGTTCGACATGAGCACGCCCATTACGATCACCGCCGCCCAGAGCTGCGCGCGCACCGATCACAGCCGACCAACGATGGCCGGCACGATCAACGCCAAATGGCGCGCATTCAAACGCTGGCGCGGACGTCGCCGGACTGAAAAGATCCTTGCGGGCCTCAGTGAGCGGACATTGAAGGACATCGGTCTAAGCCGCGACGAAATCGGCTCCGTCGTCAACGGGTCGCCCGACGAGCGGGTGCGTCGCTACGATGAGAGCTGGAACGACCGGCAATGCGCGTCGACTTAATGTGCGACAAATTACGGGTCGGACCGCAGCCGACGTCCATGATACGCCCCGCAGTCTGAAAACTCCTATTGGCACAATGGCGACAACATGAACGAACAGGTCGCAGCAACCCGCGCTCTGCTGGAGCGATACTATGCGGCGTTCCAGGCAGCCGATGGCGACGGCATGCTGGCATGTCTCGCCGACGACGTCGTCCACGATGTCAATCAGGGCGAGCGTCGGTTTGGCAAAGACAAATTTCGCGCCTTCAACGCCCGCATGAATCACTGCTACGGCGAACGGTTGGAAAACATCACGTTCCTCGTGTCGGCCGACGGCCGGCGCGCGGCAGCCGAATTCAACGTCGTCGGCACTTACAAAAATACCGACGAAGGGTTGCCAGTCGCGACCGGCCAGACATACGCGCTTCCCGCCGGCACGTTCTTCGCGATCGAAAATAACCGCATCGGTCGCGTCACGACGTACTACAATCTGACCGATTGGTTGATGCAGGTGACCGGCGAAACCGGCTGATCCCTCAAATCTCGGCCCACGCATGGACAGCGCACGCGCGGCATGGTCCAACCGATGCGGTCGCAACGTGAAACGGCGATCGTCGGGTTGATCGATGACCAAGTCCGCTGCATCCGCCGTCGAATTTCGCGCCGTCACGAAACGCTACGGCACCGTCACCGCTGTCGACGCGATCACGTTCACGATCGCACCCGGCAAACTCGTAACGCTGCTCGGTCCTTCGGGTTGCGGCAAAACCACGACATTGCGCCTCATCGCCGGACTCGAAATGGCAAGCGAAGGCTCGATCTTGATCGGGGGCAAGGACGTAACGAGATTGTCCGCCGCCGACCGTGACGTGTCGATGGTGTTCCAATCTTATGCGCTGTTTCCACATATGAACGTGATCGAGAACGCCGCCTATGGACCGAGCGTCTCGGGCGTACCAAAAGCCAGGGCACGTGAAATGGGGGCAGAAAAACTCGCCCTCGTCGGTCTCGCGGGCTTTGAAAACCGGCTTCCCTCCGAACTGTCCGGCGGGCAGCAGCAGCGCGTGGCGGTCGCCCGCGCGCTCGTGCTCGAGCCCCAGGTGTTGCTTTTCGACGAGCCGTTGTCAAACCTCGATGCCAAGCTGCGGCGGCGCGTCCGCGAAGACATTCGCGACCTCCAGCAGCGCTTGAACCTGACCGTCGCCTACGTCACGCACGATCAGGAAGAAGCCCTCGCCGTCTCGGACGAAATCATCGTCATGTCCAACGCGCGCATCGCTCAGATGGGACGCCCACGCGATCTCTACGAGCAGCCGGCTAATGCGTTCGTTTCCGATTTCATCGGTGATTCGAATCAGGTGGACGCTGAGATCACCGACCGGCGCGGCGCGCGCGCGACCGTGCGTCTCGGTGGCATGACGGTCGACTTGCTCGATCGCGGCAATCCGGTCGGCCCGACCAAAATCGCAGTCAGACCAGAAGCCGTGATGCTGACAGCCGATCAGCCATCGCAGCCCTCGATCACGGCCCGGATCGCAAAAGTGGCCTACCTCGGCTCACACATGGAATATACGATCGAAAGCCCGCTCGGCGCGCTGTTCGTCATCGATTCAGACGTCGCCACACCCTACGCCGTCGGCGCGTCAGTCCACGCGACGTTTGCGCCACGCGGTGTCACCATCATCCCGAATTGACGGCACACGAGCTGTGGTGTCCGACTAACCCTGACGGGTCGTGATCGGACACCACGCCGCGGTATCACGTTACTTGCGGGCCAAGGTCTCGAGCCGCGCGAGGATCAGATCCAGCACCGGCTTCGCAACTGTACCAACGGTCGAATTGCCGAGTGCCTGTGTGATCAGACGGCGCACTTCTGGAAGATAGTTGGCGATCAACGCGGCCAGATCGGCACGGGTGCCAGGCGCCATGCTGGTCGACTGCGTCACCAGCCCTTCGAGAAACTTGGCGCCGTCCTGAAGTTTCGGCAGGGCTGCCTGCGCCGAGTTTTGATCCTTCACGGTGGCGAGCACATCCCGCAGCCCGTTGTACATCGTGTTCACTTGCGGCACGAGGTCGATGTTGTTGTGGACCACGCGGGCAGGCGGCGCCGCGACGCGCTGGCCACCGCTCGGCCCGAACATGTACCAACCGAGCACGAGTGCGGCGAGCAGCGCGCCCCACGTGAGCCAGCTCGGCAAACCCGTCGAGGTAGCGGCGGTCGCGTGACGCACGGTGTCGTTTGCGGCGGCCTTTGGTGCGACGGGAGACGCACCAGATACGGTGCCACCGGCAGGTCTCGCCGCATCCGGCGCGGGCGCCTTCGGAAGGCTGTCGATCAAGCCGGTGCTCTTGAGAATGTCACCGAAACCGGCCGGCAGTGCCTTGACGATATTCTCGCTTTGGCCGGCGAGCATTTTGGCCAGCCCCGACGCATCGAGCCCACTGGCCTTCTGTTGTTGAGCCAATGTGCCCATGGCGACCGGCGCGAGCATGCCGAGCAGACTCTTGGCCGGCGCATCGCCCATCCCGGCGAATTTGCCGACGGCACCCGTGAGGGCACCCAATCCAGAACTGCCGAGCATCTGCGTCAGGACATTGGTCCCGCCCGTGACCAGTTTCGACTGATCCGTGCCACCGATCATACCGCCGATGTTGGACAACACGTTGCCGTCGGTTTTACCGAGAATGCTGGACAACGTGGCGAGACCGTCTGGTTTCGTCGCCTTGCTGGCGATGCCGGCGAGAATGCTCGGCAAAGCCGCACTGATGGCCATTTGGGCGATCTTGCTGTCGATACCGAGCGCGGACGCGATGCGACTGACAATCGCGGGCGTGATGAAGTTCATCGCCAGAGAGACGAGATTCATAAAGTGGCTCCTCACAACACAGATGGGCGCAAGCGGCCCTCTGTGGCGTTTTTGCATCGGATCACGACAACGTCAACGCATTGAGATGCATTCGGAGTGTCGCACGGCGTTCGACTAAAGTTTCGTCATTCCGATCGAAGTTTGAAGCGCTGAATCTTGCCCGTCGCCGTTTTCGGCAGCTCCGTACGTATGTCGATCCAGCGCGGATATTTCCATGCCCCAGCCTGTTGTTTGACGTGGGCCTTGAGGTCGTCGAACAGAGCCGCGTCCGCTTTCACGCCGGGCTTCAGGACGACGAAGGCACGTGGCTTGATGAGTCCGTCGGTATCCTCTTTGCCGACCACGGCAGCTTCGAACACGGCGGCATGCGTGACGAGTGCGCTCTCGACCTCGAACGGCGAGCACCAGATGCCCGAGACTTTGAACATGTCGTCGGTGCGGCCGCAGTAGACGTAGTTGCCATGGTCCCCGACACGATACTTGTCGCCAGTGTGGGTCCAGGCACCGCGGAACGTCTTCAAGCTCTTGTCGCGCTGCAACCAATAGCCTTCGGCGGCCGACGGGCCCCGTATGACCAGCTCGCCGATTTCACCCGCCGGCACCTCCTGGCCGTCATCGTCGAGCAGGCGCGCATCATAGCCGGGAACGGGAGTGCCCGACGATCCGTAGTGAACCTTGCCACGCCGGTTGGAGACGAAGATGTGCAGCATTTCGGTCGAGCCGATGCCGTCGATGACTTCCACACCCGTTGTCGCCTGCCACCGCTTGCCGATCTCTTCGGGCAGCGCTTCGCCGGCCGAGGTGACGACGCGCAACCGCGACGAGCCCGCGCCAAGGCCGAGGTCCGATTGTGCCAGCATGGCCGCCAGTAGCGTCGGCACACCGCAGAACACCGTCGGCGCATGCGCTTTCAGGATCGCGCCGACACTGTCAGGGGTCGGGCGATCTGGCAGCAGTATCGCCGTCGCTCCGACCGACAGGGGGAACGACATGCCGTTGCCGAGACCATAGGCAAAGAACAGTTTCGCGGCTGAAAACACCACGTCGTCTTCGGTGAAGCCGAGCACGCCTTGGCCAAACAGTCGTGCCGTCGCCATCGCTCTCGAATGGATATGCCGGGTGCCCTTGGGTTGGCCGGTC
>JANOAW010000793.1:0-1719 GCA_031411355.1 Hyphomicrobiaceae bacterium
CCGGCGAAATCCGACACATTCACGTCGCCGCCCAGGCGCGGGTTGTAGCGCAGCTCCTCGGCCACGCTGGTGACGGTGAGGCCGCGGTAATCGTGCGCGGGGTACAGCAGGCAGGTGGCGGGCAGCGACAGGATCTGCTCGCGCACCGAGCGGTACAGCAGCGCCGGGCTGCCCTGCTGGAAGTCGGTGCGCCCGCAGCCGCGGATCAACAGGCTGTCGCCGGTGAAGGCCATGCTCTGGTCGTCGAGCACGTAGGTCAGGCAACCGCTGGTGTGGCCCGGCGTGGCGCGCACCTCGAGGTGGCGGGTGCCGAACGCCACGCTGTCGCCGTGCTCGAGCAGGCGATCGGCATTGGTCGCCGCCGAAGCGGCCGAGACCATGATGCGGCTGCCGCTGGCGTCCTTCATCAACCAGGCGCCGGTGACGTGGTCGGCATGCACGTGGGTGTCGAGCGTGGCGACCAGGTGCAGGCCGAGTTCGCGCAGCAGCGCGGCGTCGCGCCGCACATGCTCGTAGACCGGGTCGATCAGCAGCGCCTCGCCGGACGCGGAATCGCCGAGCAGGTAGGTGTAGGTCGAGGACTGGGGGTCGAACAGTTGGCGGAAGACGAGCATGGGAACCTCCGTCGATTCAGGCGCGGCGGGTGCCGATCATGCACTTCGGCGGGGGAACAGCGCCACCACGTCGTCGATGTCGGCGGGCTTGACGACGTGGTGATCGAAGCCGGCCTCGCTCGTCTTGCGGCGTTGCTCCTCCTGGCCCCAGCCGGTCTGGGCGATCAGCGTGATCCGCGGGCCGTGCGGCAGCGAGCGGATGCGCCGGCACAGCTCGTAGCCGTTGATCTTCGGCATGCCCAGGTCGAGCAGCGCGACATCCGGTGGCCACTCGGTCGCCTGCGCGAGCGCCTGCTCGCCGTCGTAGGCGACGCGGGTCTCGTGGCCCATGTCCTCCAGCAGCAGCGCATAGGTGTCGGCGATGTCGGTCGAGTCGTCGGCGATCAGGACACGAAAGCGATCGCCAGCGGCGGCGGGCGCGGTCGCCGGTGCCGCCGTCGGCACAGCGGGGGCGGCCGCCCCGGCGCGCTGCAGCGGCAACCGCACCTCAAACGTGCTCCCCCGCCCCAGCCCGGCGCTGCGCACCGCGATCTCGCCGCCGTGCATCTCGACCAGCGCCTTGGTCAGCGCCAGACCGATGCCCTGCCCGCCCTGGCCTTCGCCCTCGGCCTGCAGCTGACCGAACATCTCGAAGATGCGGGCGTGGTTCTCGGGCGCGATGCCCATGCCGGTGTCGGTCACGCTGACGAGCGCGGCGTCGCCGTCGCGGTGCAACTGCAGGCGGATCTCCCCGGCGCCGCGCGTGTACTTGGCCGCGTTGATCAGCAGGTTCGAGAAGATCTGCGCCAGTCGCGTCAGGTCGCCGTCGATCGTCAGGCCGCGATCGGCCACGTCGCTCACGAGCCGGTGCGAGCCGGCCGCGACGAACGGCTGCGCGATCTCCTGCGCGTGCTCGAGCGCGTCGGCCAGATTCACCGACTCGCGGCGCAGCCGCAACTCGCCGCGGTTCAGGCGCGACAGGTCGAGCAGGTCGTCGAGCAGCCGGGTCATGTGCGCCACCTGGCGCTCGATGACCTCGCGGCACCAGCCGAGCCGCGGGTCGGGCGCGACCACGTGGTGCAGCGCATGCGCCGCGCTGCGGATCGGCGCAAGCGGGTTGCGCAAC
>JANOAW010000794.1:0-4579 GCA_031411355.1 Hyphomicrobiaceae bacterium
TGAACGAGACGCCGTCGACGGCCTTGACGAGCGCCGTCGGCCGACCGAGCAGGTTTCGCTTGGCGACGAAGGTTTTCGACAGGCTGTCGACGATCAGCAGGGCCATGACGCGAAGCGCTTCCGGATAAGAGTGCCAACCCACTGTGACACGACATCAGCCGGCACGAAACGGCATCACCACGCAACGGCATCAGGCCTTCGAACCGAGACGACCGGCGCCGAGCACGGGGACCGCATCGGCATCGAGCGGCCATCGGGCGCGCGCCGTGAAGTCGGGCCCGTCGACCCAGCCGCGCGCCAGGCGTTCGGCTCCGGCCCAGGCGATCATGGCCCCGTTGTCCGTGCACAGTCCGAACGGCGGCACGTGCAGGCTATACTTGCGTCGCTCGGCCATCACCGCAAGTCCTGCGCGCAGTGTCGCATTGGCCGCCACCCCACCCGCGACGACCAGCCGGCGCGGCGCATCTGCCGGCAAGCGTGCCTCCGCGAGCGACATGGCTCGACCGACGCGGTCCGCGACGCTGTCGGCGACGGCTGCTTGGAACGAGGCGCACAGGTCGGCGACGTCCTGATCCGACAGCGGCACCAACGCCTGCGCCGCGTGCAGCACCGCGGTTTTCAGACCCGCGAACGAGAAGTGCGGTTCAGCCCGCCCAGCCATCGGACGTGGTAGGGCGAAGCGCTTGGCATGGCCCGACATCGCCGCACGTTCGACGGCTGGACCGCCGGGAAAACCTAGTCCGAGCAGCTTTGCGGTCTTGTCGAACGCCTCTCCAAGAGCGTCGTCGATGGTGCTGCCGAGCCGCTCATAGCGTCCGACGTCGTGGACGAGCTGCAACTGCGTGTGCCCGCCCGAGACGAGCAGAAGCAGAAACGGCGGGCGAATGCCGTCCGTTAAACCAACCGTCAGCGCGTGCGCTTCGAGATGGTTGACGGCGATCAAGGGCCGGTCGTGCACCGCAGACAGCACCTTGGCCGTGGTCACACCGACCAGAAGACCGCCGACCAGCCCCGGACCAGCCGTGACGGCAATACCGTCGAGATCGCGGAACGCCACACCGGCCTCGTGCATCGCATGGCGCACGATTTCGTCCAGGCATTCGACGTGCGCGCGCGCCGCAAGTTCGGGCACCACGCCGCCGAACGGCCTGTGCTCCTCCCACTGCGCACGGATGACGTTGGACAGCAGTGTGCCCTTGCCGGCGTCGTCGCGCCGCACCACGGCGGCCGCGGTTTCATCGCAGCTGGTCTCGATGCCGAGGATGGTGAGAGGTGGCACGGCGATGGCGTTTCAGGTGAAGTGACGGTCGCGGGGTAAAGGCTGCGGCACCCGCCCTCGTCAAGGAAATTGCGCCCGTTCCGCCCGGGAGAGGTCACTTGCCTCTCGGTCTGCCCCGATGTCGCCGATTTGTCGCGCATGGGTGAGTGCCTATGCTACGGGGACGCGTCTGCGGGGGCAGGCGACGACCGAGGCGGAGCGGAGGCAAAGACCCGATGGCGAGACAGAGATCGGCAGACCCGACATCGGCGCCGCTGCATCGTACCTTGACGCCACCGCGGCGCAGTCTGGTCAACATGACCTTGTTCCTGGTCCTGGTCGGGATCCTGGTTGCCATCATCATTCCGCAGATCAAAGAAGCCGTCCTGACCAACATTTTCTTGAACGGCCTGATTTTGTGCGTCCTGTTGTTCGGCATCATCTACAGTTTTCTGCAGGTGCTCCGCTTGTATCCCGAAATTCGCTGGGTGAACGCTTTCCGCATCGCTGACCCCGGCATCGGCGCCAGTCACCAACCCGTATTGCTCGCGCCCATGGCGACCATGCTGCGCGACCGCACCGGTTCGCTGTCGCTGTCCGCCACCTCCATGCGCTCCATCCTCGATTCCATCGGCGGCCGCCTCGACGAGGCGCGTGACACCGGCCGCTATATTACCGGTCTCTTGGTGTTTCTAGGTCTGCTCGGCACGTTCTGGGGTCTGCTCGATACCATTGGCGCGGTCGGCAAGGCGATCGGGTCTCTCGATTCCAAGGCGGCCGACAGCGCGGCCATGTTTCAGGATCTGAAGGATGGTCTCGCGGCGCCATTGAAGGGCATGGGAACCGCTTTTTCCGCGTCGCTTCTCGGTCTTGCCGGCTCACTAATTGTCGGTTTTCTCGAGCTGCAGGCGAGCCACGCTCAAACCCGCTTCTACAACCAGCTCGAAGAATGGCTGTCGGGGATCACCGAATTGTCGCCGGGCGGGGCAGCGTCGGGCGGCACCGACCGGCAACTGACTGCCGTCCTGTACGATATACAGCGTTTACTTTCGGACATGTCCGAGCGAGGCGCAGGGCCTGGGGCACCGGCACCCGATGGGTCGGTGCGTGATCTTGCCCACGGCGTCGACACGTTGGTCAAGCAGATGCGTGCCGAACAGAAGGTCGTGCGCGAATGGGTCGACGAACAGGCGGCCCAGCAGAGCGAAGTCGCCGGCCTATTGCGCGACCTGTCAGGGTCCATGAAGCAGCCTAAACGCTGAAGGCCCAAACGCTAGAGCGCAGACCGCCCGAAGGTGTCTCACATGCCACGATCACGCCGCCGCGAATCCTATGGCGAATTCTGGCCAGCCTATGTCGACGTGCTGTCGACGTTGCTGATGGTCTTCACGCTGCTCTTGTCGATCTTCATGCTGGCACAATATTTCGTTGCCCAGGAAAGCAGCGGCAAAGACAACGTGCTGCGTCGCCTGAACCGGCAAATCGCAGAATTGACCAGCCTGCTCAGCCTGGAACAAAGCAAGGGTAAAAACGCGGCCGACGATCTGGCCTCCCTGCAGGCATCGTTGTCGTCTCTGCGCGCCGAAAATCAGCGCATGACGGGGTTGGCCGGTCTCGGCGACGACAAGGCTGCCCAAGCCGAAACGCGCGCGCTCGGGCTCTCGAAAGAACTCGATGACCAGAAAAAGCTATCCAGCGAATCACTCGCCAAGGTCGATCTGCTGAACCAGCAGCTGGCAGCGCTCCGCCGTCAGATGGCCGCCGTCCAGGAAGCGCTCGGCGCCGCCGAAGCCAAGGACAAGGACGCGCAGGCGCGCATCACCGACCTCGGCGCGCGCTTGAACGTCGTGCTCGCCCGCCAAGTCCAGGAGCTGCAGCGCTATCGATCCGATTTCTTCGGTCGGCTGCGAGAAGCGCTGAGAGATCGCCGTGATATTCGTGTCGTCGGCGACCGGTTCGTCTTTCAATCGGAAGTGCTTTTTCCATCGGGGCAGGCCCAGATGACGGCGGAAGGACTGGCCGCCATCGATCAGCTGGCGCAGGCCATCGTCGAACTCTCCGACAAAATTCCGAAAGAGATCGAATGGGCGCTGCAAGTCGACGGACACACCGACGCACGCCCGATCGCCAGCCCGCAGTTTCCGTCGAACTGGGAACTTTCGAGCGCCCGCGCCATGCAAGTCGTGAAATATCTGATCAGTCGCGGTGTCCCTCCGCGGCGTCTCGTGGCAGCGGGCTACGGTGAGTTCCAACCGCTTGAAGACGGGGCGAGCGAGGAAACACTGCGCCGTAATCGTCGTATCGAACTCAAGTTGACCAATCGCTGACCTGTATGGCGCCGCGGACACATGACGTCCTTTCGGCCGGATAGCCGCTTGATTTTCAGAAATTTGCCTTTGCGCGCCGCCGCTTCTCTGATATGCACCGTATGTCAGTGATCCATGTATCGCGGCTCGTTCGCCCCACATGGTGCTGGTCTCCCGACCAGATGTGTTTCGCCGGATAGAGAGATCCGGCCACCTCGCTCCTGACACGCCCCGCGCTTCATCCGCCCGGGCCGGACTGCCACAAGGCCAGCGCACCCTCTCTCACCCCGCCCCTCGCGCTGATGGCCTTCGGAGTGCTCGATATGGAAGAAGCCGTTGCCACCGCGCCGGTCGAAGATGCCGTGAAGCCGCCGAAAGAGGTCAAAGAGGTCCGCCTGGCGGATCTCAAGGCCAAGACGCCCGTCGAATTGACCGCATTCGCCGAAGAAGTCGGCGTCGAAGGTGCGAGTTCGATGCGCAAGCAAGAACTCATGTTCGCGATTCTGAAACAGCTCGCCGCCAGCGAGACCGATATTATCGGCACCGGCGTTGTCGAGGTTCTGCTCGACGGTTTCGGGTTTTTGCGCTCACCAGATGTCAATTATCTCTCGGGGCCTGACGATATCTATGTGTCACCGGCTCAGATCCGGCGCTTTTCACTGCGCACCGGCGACACGGTCGAAGGCCAGATCCGCTCTCCCAAGGAGGGCGAGCGCTACTTCGCCCTGCTCAAAGTCAACAAGATCAATTTCGAAGATCCCGAGGCGCAAAAGCACAAGGTTCACTTCGACAACCTGACGCCGCTGTATCCCAACAAGTGGCTCAAACTCGAAATCGAAGACCCGACCATCAAGGATCTATCGCCCCGCATCATCGATATCGTGGTGCCCATCGGCAAAGGCCAGCGCGGCCTGATCGTCGCGCCGCCCCGCACCGGCAAGACCGTGCTGCTGCAGAACATCGCGCACTCGATCACGCGCAACCACCCCGAGGTCTACCTCATGGTGCTGCTCAT
>JANOAW010000795.1:0-11138 GCA_031411355.1 Hyphomicrobiaceae bacterium
GGCCGAACCGGCGACGTGCCGCTCTCAGCCGACGTGGTCGTCGACGCCACCGACTGCGTGGTGACGCCAGGGCTCGTCAACTCGCATCATCACCTGTTTCAAACCCTATGCCGGGCGGTGCCGGCCGGACAGAATGCGCCGCTGTTTGGCTGGCTGCAGGCGCTGTATCCGATTTTTCAGAACATGGGGCCCGACCATATCCGAATCTCCGCCATGACGGGGCTCGCCGAACTCGCGCTCAGCGGCTGCACGTGCTCGTCGGATCATCAATACCTGTTTCCGAACGGCGCCCGCCTCGACGACGCCATCGAGGGCGCATCCGAGATCGGCATCCGCTTCACCGCCACACGTGGCTCGATGAGCATCGGCGTATCGCAAGGCGGTCTGCCACCCGATGCCTTGACGGAACGCGAGCCCGAGATTCTCGCCGATTGCGAGCGGGTGATCAGCGCTTTCCACGATGCCCGACCACACGCCATGGTGCAGATCGCGCTGGCGCCGTGCTCGCCGTTTACCGTCAGTGAAGGGCTGATGCGCGATACCGCCACTCTTGCGCGCGACAAAGGTGTTCGGCTGCACACGCATCTGGCCGAGAATGCCGAAGACGTCGCCTATTCTCTGGCGCGGTATGGCAAACGACCGGGCGACTACGCGCAAGCGCTCGGATGGACCGGCAGCGACGTGTGGCACGCCCACTGTGTGCAACTCGACGACGCCGAGATCGCGCTTTTCGGCAGCACCGGGACCGGCGTTGCGCACTGCCCCTGCTCCAACATGCGGCTGGCCTCCGGCATCGCACCGGTTCGGCGGATGTTGAATGAGCACGTGCCGGTCGGCCTCGGCGTCGATGGCTCCGCCTCGAGTGATGCCGGCCACATGCTCGCTGAAGCGCGACAAGCGTTTCTGTTGCAACGCGTCGGCGGCGATCCGGCGGCACTGACTGCGCGGGCGGCCTTGGAACTGGCGACGCGCGGCGGCGCGCGTGTTCTTGGCCGAGGCGATATCGGGCATCTCGCGTTGGGCATGGCTGCCGATCTGTGCGTTTGGCCGCTCGACACGATCGAGATGGCCGGCGCCGACTGGGATCCGGTCGCAGCCCTGGTGCTGTGTGGTCCAACAAAACCGCGCGATGTCGTCGTCGGTGGCCGGCGCGTGGTCGACACCTACCGGCTGACCACGACCGAACTCCCCGTCCTCATCGAGCGCCATCGCGCCTTGGTGCGCGGGCTCATGACGTGAGGCGTTGCCATTGGGTGGCTGACTTGAGGTCAGACACCTGTGCGGTAAAACGCAAGCCGCCCCGGCTGGTGCGGCCAGCCGAGGCGGTTTATCGTTCGATTTGGTGTCTGACCTGAGGTCAGACACCTGTCAGGCCGGCTTACATCATGCCGTCCATGCCGCCCATGCCACCCATTCCGCCCATGCCGCCGCCGCCGCCTGCGCCACCGGCGCCGCGCTTCGGAGCTTCGGCAATACCGGCTTCCGTGGTGATCATGAGGGAGGCAACCGAAGCTGCATCCTGGAGGGCGGTGCGCACGACCTTGGCGGGGTCGATGATGCCCTTTTCGATCATGTCGCCATACTCGTCGTTCTGGGCGTCGTAGCCGAATGTGGCGCTCTTGCCTTCGGACACTTTGCCGACCACGATCGAGCCTTCAACGCCGGCGTTTTCGGCGATCTGGCGGATCGGAGCCTGCAGGGCGCGACGGACGATCTGGATGCCGGCATCCTGGTCGGGGTTGTCGCCCTTGACCGTGATGTTCAGCGAGGCCTTCAGCAGGCAGACGCCGCCGCCGGCAACAACGCCTTCTTCGACAGCTGCGCGGGTTGCGTTGAGCGCGTCGTCGACGCGGTCCTTGCGCTCCTTGACTTCGATCTCCGTGGCGCCGCCGACCTTGATGATGGCAACTCCGCCGGCTAGTTTGGCCAAACGCTCCTGCAGCTTCTCTTTGTCGTAGTCCGAGGTGGTTTCCTCGATCTGCGCCTTGATCTGATTGACGCGGGCTTCGATGTCTTTTTTCTTGCCTGCGCCGTCGACGATCGTGGTGTTTTCCTTCTCGATGCGCACGCGCTTGGCTTTGCCGAGCATGTCCATCGTGACGTTCTCGAGCTTGATGCCGAGGTCGTCGGAGATCACCTGACCGTTGCAGAGAACCGCGATGTCTTCGAGCATCGCCTTGCGGCGATCACCGAAGCCCGGTGCCTTGACGGCTGCAACCTTGAGGCCGCCGCGCAGCTTGTTGACGACGAGCGTCGCCAAGGCTTCGCCTTCGACTTCTTCAGCGATGATGAGCAGCGGCTTGCCGGACTGCACCACGGCTTCGAGAACCGGCAGCAACGGCTGCAGCGAGGCCAGCTTCTTCTCGTGGATAAGCACGAGCACGTCGTCGAGTTCAGCCACCATCTTTTCAGCATTGGTGATGAAGTACGGCGACAGGTAGCCGCGATCGAACTGCATGCCTTCGACGACGGTCAGTTCCGACTCGAGGCTCTTGGCCTCTTCGACGGTGATGACGCCTTCGTTGCCGACTTTCTGCATGGCTTCCGCGATCATGTCACCAATGGCGACTTCGCCATTTGCCGAGATGGTGCCGACTTGGGCGACCTCGGCCGTGTTTTTGATCTTCTTGGCCTTCTTTTTGATTTCTTCGACAACCTGCAGAACGGCTTTGTCGATGCCGCGCTTCAGATCCATCGGGTTCATGCCGGCGGCGACAGCTTTCATGCCTTCGCGCACGATCGACTGAGCCAAAACCGTTGCGGTGGTGGTGCCGTCGCCAGCGGTGTCGTTGGTCTTCTGGGCAACGTCGCGCACCATCTGTGCGCCCATGTTCTCGAACTTGTCTTCGAGTTCGATTTCCTTGGCGACGGTGACGCCGTCCTTGGTGATGCGGGGAGCGCCGAACGACTTCTCGATGACGACGTTACGGCCTTTGGGGCCGAGCGTGACGCGAACGGCGTTGGCGAGGATGTCGACGCCGCGCAGCATTTTTTCGCGTGCTTCGACTGAGAATTTTACGTCTTTAGCGGCCATGGTGTTGGCTAGCTCCGATAAAACTAAGTTGTCAGGGGAGGGTTGGCAGTGGGCAACAGTAGGGGGGCGGAGCAGGTGCCAGTTTTTTGAAAACCGACATCTGCTCACTCAACCCTCACTTCGCCATCACGCCCATGATGTCGCTTTCTTTCATGATCAGCAGCTCTTTGCCGTCGATCTTGACTTCGGTGCCGGACCATTTGCCGAACAGGACCTTGTCGCCCTTCTTGACGTCGAGCGGCACGAGCTTGCCGGCTTCATCGCGGGCGCCAGGGCCGACGGCGATGATTTCGCCCTGCTGGGGCTTTTCGGCGGCAGTGTCGGGAATGATGATGCCACCGGCGGATTTGGTTTCACTGTCGACGCGTTTGACGACCACGCGATCGTGCAGGGGGCGGAAGTTCATGGGCTTCGTTTCTCCGATACAGAATTTTGAGCCGCGGTCCGATGTCGGGCCGCGGTGCGTTCAGGCGCGAACTGCGCGTGGACGTCGCCGATAGCACTCATGTATGAGGAGTGCTAATCGCGAGGTCGAGATAAAATGCCGCTGTCCGACTGTCAAGCGCGTTCCTGCGCACAGGCTGCGTATTTATAGCTGATGCTTACCCGCTTGGACGTCCGTCATGAACGCAAGGTCCGAATCGTCGGTCGCCAGACCGAAGCCCGTCAGGAGCGCGTGTGCCTGACCGCGATGATGGGTCTGATGATTGAAGAAGTGTGCGACCAGCAGCGCCATCGGCTTCGTCACTGTGCGCTGAGAGGCGATGGAATAATATGTCAGGTCGCCCGTAAGATCGGCGGCGGCGAGCGTTTCCGACCACGCCACGATGCGCGCATCGAGCGCCACCCGCGCCGCGCACAATGCCGGCCAATCTGGGATGAAAGTCGCCGTTTCGACCGTGCCCTTGACGTTGGGTCGCAAGGCGTCGTCGGCCGTGAAGCGCCACATCCATGCCATGTCCGCAAACTGCAGGTGACACAGAGTTCCGTGCAAGGAGCCGAAGTAAGCGCCACGATTTTCGTGCCTCTGCGGATTGGTGAGACGAGACGCGAGACCGTAAATCGACCGGTTCTGCCAGCGATTGTAGCGCGCCATCGAGCGGGCGTACTCGGGAGTGATCATGGATTCGCCCTTACACGTCGTTGTTTCGCGTGGCGCGCTCAGGTCTGCTTATCGCTGAAGAAGCTGGCGACCTTGGAGAAAAAGCCGTGACTGTCGGGACTATTGTCCTTGTGGGAGGCGGTCTCGAACTCCTCCAGCAACTGACGCTGACGTGCCGACAGATTTTTCGGGGTCTCGACTTCGACCTGGATGTACATGTCGCCGTAGACCTTCGAGCGCAGCACAGGCATACCCTTGGCCTTCAAACGGAACTGCTTACCGGCCTCGCATCCTTCCGGCACCTTCAAGCGTGTCTTGCCGCCATCGACGGTCGGGACGTCGATCTGGCCGCCGAGGGCTGCCGTTGTCATCGGGATCGGCACACGACAAAAGATGTTTGCGCCGTCGCGTTGAAACACGTCGTGGGGCTTGACCGACAAAAAGATGTAGAGATCGCCTGCAGGCCCACCCCGCAGTCCAGCCTCGCCTTGACCTGCGAGGCGAATGCGGGTGCCGTCTTCGACACCGGCGGGAATGGGTGTCGACAGGGTCACCTCTTTCATCGTGCGACCGGAACCCGTGCATGATGCGCAGGGATCGGTGATCATCTCGCCACGACCTTGGCACGATGGGCACGGGCGCTCGATGGTGAAAAAGCCCTGGCTCGCGCGCACCTTGCCTTGGCCACCACACATGGCGCAGGTCGACGGTTGCGTACCGGGTTTGGCGCCGTTGCCTTTGCACGTCTCGCAGGCGACCGACGTCGGCACGCGGATTTGTGCCGTCTTGCCGCTGAATGCCTCTTCTAAGCTGATCTCCATGTTGTAGCGAAGATCGGCGCCACGTTCGCGCCCATCACGCGAACGCCCGCCGCGACGCCCACCCATGAACTCGCCGAACAGGTCGTCGAAAATGTCCGACATCGAGGACGCGAAATCCGGCCCAAAGCCTCCCGGACCACCCTGCCCGCCACGTCCGCCTTCGAACGCTGCATGGCCGAACTGATCATACGCGGCGCGCTTCTGGGGGTCTTTGAGCACCTCATAGGCTTCGGCGAGTTCCTTGAATTTCAACTCCGATGCCTTGTCTCCAGGATTCTTGTCGGGATGATGCTCCTTGGCGAGCTTGCGAAAGGCAGCCTTCAAATCCGCTTCGCCGGCACCGCGGGCGACGCCCAACGTTTCATAGTAATCGCGCTTGGCCATCGTGGTCACTCGGTTGCGAGGCGCCAGTGGTTCCGTCGGGGAACCTTGAAAGTCGCCGAACGCAGAAGATTCTGTTTCGAAATGTCTCTTAAGACGACGTAATTCAAGGCCCACCGCTTTGGCCAGGGTACAAGTGGCGCTCCCATGACACAGTCGGCTAGACCGTCAACTCACACGAACGTCAAGCCGCACGATGATCAGCGTCATCGTTCACGGTCTCGACATCGGCGCCCATCTATCAGGCACGAGGACCCAATTAAGCGAGGCGACGCCTCGCGCCGCTCTTCCAGCTCGCAGCGTTGCATTTGCGCGGCGAACAGATCGGTGAGATCGGGTGGGATGGCATCGACCAAATCGGATCGAATTCGCGGCTTGAGACGTCCATCGGCGAAACCAACGATGACGCGACGAAGCGACAGCCCGGCAAGTTGGCACGATGCGACGTCGGCCGCTTTACTGCCTTGACGTGCGCGGTCGACACGCGACGCGGTAGCCAGCGAATCACCATAACGACGTCGAGCGTCGGCCGAAAGCTGCTTCAGCATTCCGGTATCCTTGCGACGCACCGCGTCGGCGGTGTCGCGTTCCAGTGCCAGCGTCCGGTCGAGAGATCGAAGGTCGGCTAGATCGCGGTCGGGAAGTTCGGCCTGAGATGGACATCCAAACAGACATACGAGTGCAACTGAAAGCACCGTTTTGCCGCAGACGCGCACGCAGTCACCTCAGCGTGTAGGAGCAATACGGGGAGGAGCAGTTCGGCGACCTACAATCGACGGCGCCCTTGGATCACCGATCCAAGGGCGCTTCGCGACCAACACGTCAGCCACTCTTCTTTTTATCGTCTTTGACTTCTTCGAAGTCTGCGTCGACGACATTGTCGTCTTTCTTCTTGCCTGAGCCGCCGGCCGAGGCGCCCGGACCATTGGCATCGCCACCGGCTGCGGCACCAGCCGCGCTACCGCCGTACAAGGCTTCGCCGATCTTCATCGACGCTTGCGCCAGAGCCTGGGTCTTCTGCGCGATCATGTCCTTGTTGTCGGACTTGAGGGCTTCGCGCAGCATCGAGACGGCGTCTTCAACGTTCTTTTTGTCTTCGGCTTGGATCTTGTCGCCGAGATCGACCATGGATTTCTCCGTGGAATGGATCATGGCCTCGCCCTGATTGCGGGCTTCGACGAGTTCACGCCGCTTTTTGTCGTCGTCCTTGTGTTCTTCGGCTTCGGCCTGCATGCGCTTGATGTCGGCGTCCGACAATCCGCCTGACGCCTGAATGCGGATCGACTGCTCTTTGTTGGTCGCCTTGTCTTTGGCGCCGACGTTGACGATGCCGTTGGCGTCGATGTCGAAGGTCACCTCGACCTGCGGTACACCGCGCGGCGCCGGCGGGATGCCCTCGAGATTGAACACACCGAGCTGCTTGTTATCGGCCGCCATTTCGCGTTCGCCCTGGAACACGCGGATGGTGACGGCACTCTGGCCGTCTTCGGCGGTCGAGAACACCTGGCTCTTCTTGGTCGGAATGGTGGTGTTGCGATCGATCAGGCGCGTGAACACGCCACCCAACGTTTCGATGCCGAGCGACAGCGGCGTCACGTCGAGCAACAGGACGTCCTTGACGTCGCCCTTCAACACGCCGGCCTGAATGGCTGCGCCGACGGCGACCACTTCATCAGGGTTGACGCCCTTGTGCGGCTCCTTGCCGAACAACTCCTTCACCAGAGCCTGCACTTTGGGCATGCGCGTCATGCCACCGACGAGCACGACCTCGTCGATGTCGGCTGCTTTCAATCCCGCGTCCTTGAGCGCCTGAATGCACGGAGTCTTGGTTTTGCTGATCAGATCGTCGACCAGGCTCTCCAACTTGGCGCGCGTCAGCTTCAAGTTCAGGTGCAGGGGCGATTGTGTCTGCATGTTCATGGAGATGAACGGCAGATTGATCTCGGTCTGCTGGCTCGACGACAGCTCGATCTTGGCTTTCTCGGCACCTTCCTTGAGGCGCTGCAGAGCCAATTTATCGGTCTTCAGGTCGATGCCGTTTTCTTTCTTGAACTCAGTGGCGAGATAGTCGAGCAGGCGCAAATCGAAGTCTTCGCCGCCGAGGTGCGTATCGCCGTTGGTCGATTTGACCTCGAAAACGCCATCGCCGATTTCGAGGATGGACACGTCGAACGTGCCGCCACCGAGGTCGTAAACGGCGATCGTCTTGGCATCTTTTTTCTTGTCCAGACCATACGCGAGCGCGGCAGCAGTCGGCTCGTTGATGATGCGCAAGACTTCCAATCCGGCAATCTTGCCGGCATCTTTGGTTGCCTGACGCTGAGCATCGTTGAAATACGCGGGGACAGTGATCACGGCTTGCGTGACGGGCTCGCCGAGTTTGGCTTCGGCGTCAGATTTGATTTTCGACAGAATTGCCGCAGACACTTCGGCCGGTGAATAGGTCTTGCCATGGGCTTCGACCCACGCATCGCCGTTGGGTGCCCTCACGATCTTGAAGGGGACGAGCTTCTTGTCTTTCTCGGTTTCGGCATCGTCGAAACGGCGACCGATGAGCCGCTTGATGGCGAACAACGTATTCGTCGGGTTGGTGACACCTTGGCGTTTGGCGGGCAGGCCGACCAAGCGCTCACCCTCGGTGTAGGCGACGATAGACGGTGTGGTGTTCGCACCTTCGGCGTTTTCGAGCACCTTCGGCTTCGCGCCATCCATCACGGCGACGCACGAGTTCGTGGTGCCCAGATCGATGCCGATTACTTTTGCCATTTCATTGCGTCCTTCATGTTGCGGCGAACCGCTCGGCGTCCAATACAGGAACAGCACGCAAATCCACAAGATGCCGACATGACACCCTGCATATCTGCGTCCCTTGAAGTCCAGACCCGCTGGCGGCATCTGGGTCCTTCGTCACCACGGAACGCTCGGGCAATTTGTTCATAACGCCAAGCCCGAACGCCTCGCGGGGCCGACGTGAGTGGTCCCCTGGGATCAGTCGAGGTTGGCGGGTATATAGGGGGGGTGTTTTCGCCCTGCAACGGCCGATCGTGCGCCATGACGCGCGTTGTGCAAGGAAATGTCGGATTGCCGCAGGTTCGAGGCCCATGCCGACCGCATTATCGTGCGGTCACGCGCAGAATGCGGCCATTGGCTTGATCCGTGAGGACAAAGATAGCGCCGTCCGGACCTTGTCGGACATCGCGTATGCGTTCGCTTTCTTCGACCAGCAGTTTTTCTTCGGCCACGACGGTTTCGCCATCGAGGACAAGGCGCGCGAGATGCTGTCCGGCCAAAGCACCAACGAACATGTTGCCACGCCATTTCGGCATCAGGTCACCCGTATAAAAGGCCATTCCAGAGGGCGCGATCGAGGGATCCCAATAGTAGATGGGTTGCTCGAGGCCGTCTTTGGCGGTGCCGATGCCGATTTTGGCACCCGTATAATCCCGACCATAGGTGATGATGGGCCACCCGTAATTCTTGCCGGCGGCCGGTATATTGATCTCATCGCCTCCCTTGGCGCCGTGTTCGACCGTCCAGAGTTTGCCCGTAACCGGGTGGATCGCCGCCGACTGGGGATTGCGATGTCCATAACTCCAGATTTCCGGCAAGGCCGCTTTGCCGGCGATGAATGGGTTGTCGGCCGCGGGGCCGCCAATCGGCCGGATGCGCACGACCTTGCCATAGTGGACCGCCAGATCCTGTGAACGATCGCGCTGGAAGCGTTCGCCGAGGGTGACGAAAAGATTGCCGTCGGGGGCGATGGCGATGCGGGAGCCGAAGTGATTGCCGCCACTCGTCTGCGGCTGTTGGCGGAAAATGACCGCCACATCATCGAGGCGACCACCCGCACCCGCGGTCGTGAGCTTGGCGCGCGCGACGGAGGTTCCGGCCGTTCCCGCGCCGCGCGGTTCGGCAAAGGTCATATAAATCGTACCGTTGGAGGCAAATTGCGGGTCCAAGGCGATGTCGAGCAGGCCACCTTGGCCCGAACCGAAGACCGAGGGCACATTGGCGATCGGCTCAGACAGCGTGCCATCGCGGGCGACAATGCGCAAACGTCCCGGCCGCTCGGTCACCAGCATCCGCCCATCCGGCAAGAACTGCAGGCTCCACGGGTGATCAAGACCCTTGGCGACGGTTTCGACTTTGACAACCGATGGTTCCGCCGGCGGCGGCGCGCGCGTCTGTTCGGCGTGCAGGGGGGAAAGCATCGATGCCAAGCAGACGAGCAGCGCAGTCATCGACGGTCGCATCTCGGCCTCGCGAGAACAGTTCAGTCAGGAAGGCAGGTCAGTCAGGAAGGCGCGTCAGTCAGCATGTGGCAGAAGTTGTACGAACCTCAGTCGGTTCCCAAACGGGTCGGTTAAGCACAGTTCGAGTGTGTCCCAGGGCGTGCGCTCCGGCGCGCCCGGTTTGGCATAGCGATACGCCTTGGCGGCAAGTGTGGCGCCGAATGCCGTCACATCGTCGGTCTCGATGCGGATCTGCACGCCCGGCGCGCCGTCGCCGTGGTGTTCCGACAGATGCAACCGGCAGCCCGCCTGCGAAACTCCCATGTAGAGTGGAAAATCGTCGCCGAAGCGGTGTTCGAAATCGACGGTGAAACCGAGAAAATCGAGGTAGAATTCGCGCGCCTTAGCTTCATCGAAGATGCGCAGCACGGGAACGACGGCGCTGAAGCGGGTCATGGCTGCGCAACCCTTGTGTGTCGATCACAACCTTCCGGATGGGCGGTCGTCCGGCGACCAGTCGTTTGGGTGTTTGGCGCCGTTGGCGTGTGAGCGTTGACCGGCTTTGCGCGGCTCGATGTTGCGCTCGTCGATACGTTCGAATTCGCCATCGATCACGGGCCCTTCGTCGGGTCCGCTTTTGCGATGGCGGTCATGCTCTTCGCGGGCTTTGTACGTTGCCCGCGTGAACGTCTCGGAGCGCACGACCGCTGAACGCAAAAACCGTTTCACACTCCAGGCGGCGATGCGATGGCGCAGTTGCGGGATCAACAACAGCGCACCGATGCAATCCGTGATGATACCTGGCGCAATCAAAAGACCGCCGGCCGTCATCAGAAACGCACCATCGACAGCCGGTCCGACCGGCGTTTTGCCGGCGTTGATGCTCTCCATCACCCGGTTCAAGACTTTGAAACCCTGCCGATGCAGCACATAGGTTCCGAGCATCGCCGTGCCGAGGACCAACAATATCGTCGGAAATACGCCAACCCATTGGCCGAGCTTGACGAGCAGCACGATCTCGAGGATCGGTACCGCCGCCAGGGCCAAGAACACGATCAGTTTCATTGCACTGGTCTCGCCGTCCAACTCGACGCTCGCGACGCCACGCCTGCCCGGTTGCCCGGGCTCAAGACCGCTAGCACAGATCGACCGGGCGCCGACAGGCTTATCCGCCGGTGTGGTTGTCGACCAGCAACGCGACCGACCGGTGCCAGCGGGCCTCATTTCGCCGCTTCGCCCAGGCCCGGCAGCAGCGCATGACCCGCAGCGGAAGTCACGGCGCCCGAGGCGACGAGTTCGGCCGCAGCTTTGAGGTCGCCCGATAGAATACGGTCGTCCTCGAGATAGGCGACGCGCGCGCGAACCGCGTCCATGACCCGCTCGAGCGCCGGTGACGTCTTCAACCCGGCCGCCGTCGCCTTGTGGAGCCGTTCCAGGCCAAAGCCACGTTTGCGCAGATCGACGCCCTGTGCCGCTACGATCAATTCGATGGCGATGATCTGCGCCAGATTTCGGTTCATTTCGATCAAGCGTCGGGCTGCGTGCGCCGCCATCGAGACGTGGTCTTC
>JANOAW010000796.1:0-5183 GCA_031411355.1 Hyphomicrobiaceae bacterium
ATCGGCTGTAATGCCGGCGATTGTGGATCATGCACCGTGCTTCTCGATGGCGATGCCGTGTGCGCCTGTCTTGTCCCGGCCGCGCAAGCCGAAGGCCGCGAGATCGTCACGGGTGAGGGATGGAACAACCAGCCGGAGACCCGCCGTCTCGTCGCGGCATTCGCAGCCCACGGCGCTGCGCAGTGCGGAATCTGCACGCCCGGCATGATCGGTGCCGCCCACGGTCTGTTGAAACGCACACCGCGACCGAGCCGGCGCGAGATCGAAGATGCCATCGGCGGCGTCCTGTGCCGCTGTACCGGCTATATCAAGATCGTCGACGCCATCGCTGCGGCGGCCGATGGGGATGTGATCGTATCACCGCCTGACATGGGCGTCGGCACGCGGTCCATGAACCAGGACGCGGCTTGCGCGGCCAAGGGGATGTCGCGGTTTGCAGCCGACGCGATCCCAGATGCGGCACTCGGTATCCGCGTCGTGCGCAGCCCGCATGCCCGCGCCGGCTTCACTTTCGGCAATCTCGACGCCTTCGCCCGCAAACACGAACTGGCGGCGATCCTGACCGCAAAAGACGTGCCCGGACAGAACAGTTTCGGCATTTTTCCACACACCAAGGATCAACCCGTGTTCGCCGAGCGCGAGACGCGCTTTCGCGGTGAAGCGGTCGCCGCCATCGTCGGACGCGATCTCGACAGCATCGATCTCGCGACGTTTCCCGTCACATGGACGCCGCAGACGCCGATAACCGGCATCGACGCAGCCCTCGCCGACGGCGCTCACCCGGTGCATGCGCATCTGCCCGACAACGTACTCACGCGCGGCATTCTGCGCACAGGCGATGTCGCGCGCGGACATGCATCGGCCGCAGCGACCGCATACGGTATGTTCGAGACCAGTTTCGTCGAACACGCCTACATCGAGCCGGAAGCGGGGCATGCCTGGGGCGATGGCGAACACGTCGTCATTTCGGCATGCACGCAGGCACCATACATGGACCGCGAGGACGTCGCGCGCGTGCTGGGCGTCGCGGATGACGATGTGCGCATCGTGCCGACGGCGTGCGGTGGCGGCTTCGGCGGCAAACTCGACGTTTCCGTGCAGCCGATCCTGGCCGTGGCGTTGGCCAAGGTCGGCGTGCCCGTGTCGGTGGTTTATTCGCGCACCGAAAGTATGATCGCGACGACCAAACGACATCCGGCGCGCATCACGGCAAAGGCCTCGGCCGACAAAGATGGTCGCCTCGTCGCCTACGAGATGTCCGGCGACTTCAACACCGGCGCCTATGCCTCGTGGGGACCGACGGTCGCCAACCGCGTGCCGATCCATGCGCATGGGCCGTACAAAGTGCCGAACGTGCTCAATCGAACACGCGCGATTCACACCAACGAAACGCCGGCGGGCGCGTTTCGCGGCTTCGGCGTGCCGCAATCGGCCATCGCCAACGAAACCCTCATGGACGATCTGGCTGAAAAGCTCAGTCTCGATCGCTGGCACATCCGTCGTATCAATGCGCTCGGGCACGGCGATGCTACGGCCTCCGGTCAGGTGTTGCAGGCGTCGGCTGGCTTGCCACAGTGCTTGGATGCGCTGAAACCCGCGTGGGACAAGGCTTTGTCGGACGCGGGTGCGCACAACGCCACCGATCAGCGCCACAAGCGCGGCGTCGGCATCGCCTGCATGTGGTATGGCTGCGGCAACACCGCCCTGTCGAACCCGAGCCAAATCCGACTCACCCTCGACCGCGACGGCCGCGTGACCATCTGGAGCGGCGCGGTCGATATTGGGCAGGGGATCTCGACTGTGCTCGTGCAGATCGTTCGCGAGACGCTGCGCATCGAGGGCGCTGACATCGCAGTGTGCGGGCGGGTCGGCGACACGTCGTTGACACTCGACGCCGGCAAGACGTCCGCCTCGCGGCAGACGTTTGTCTCGGGGAATGCGGCGAAACGCGCGGCCCTCGACCTCAGGGCGAAGCTTGAACGCTTCGCCAATGTGTCGTCGGGCGCACCGATGTGGTTGATGACAACCATGTCCGAGACACATGACCCGGATGGCAATTTGTGCTTCGTGCGCCACGAAAATCGCTGTTGTCTCGTCATTGGCATGTCTCGCGAACGTTCAATACCGCTCGCAGACGTCATCCCGCATGGCTGCAAAGAGATCGAAGGCCACGGTCGTTACGACCCGCCCACCACGCCGCTCGACGAGAACGGACAGGGCGTGCCGTATGCCACCTACGGATTTGCAGCCCAGATCGCGGAGGTGCTGGTCGACACCGCGCTCGGCACCACCAAGGTGTTGCACATCCATGCCGCCCACGATGTCGGGTGCGCCATCAATCCGATGCTGGTCGAGGGCCAAATCCACGGCGGTATCGCGCAAGGTCTGGGCCTCGCGCTGATGGAGGAATTCATCTCGGGCAAGACCGAAAACCTGCACGACTACCTGATCCCGACGGCGGGTGATATTCCGCCGATCACCACGCACATCATAGAAGATCCGGACCCGGAGGGACCGTACGGTGCCAAAGGTGTCGGCGAACCCGCGCTGATTGCCACGGCGCCGGCCATTCTCGGCGCCATTCGTCACGCGACCGGCGTCACGATGCGGCGCGTGCCGGTGCTGCCGCATCGGCTGTGGGCGGCTCTGCGCGCGAGGCCGTGACGCCCTGTTCGCCGCGCCGCCCCGACACCGGTATTACCCGGCGCGCACGTCGCGTCCCGCAATGACTTGGTCCGCGAGACGGCCGGTCAATTCCGCGAGATGATGGAATTTGGCCGTGAATGTGCCGACGCCGGCTGTCGCCGAGCGCAACTCGATGATCAGATCGGCCATCTCGCTTTCCGGCAGATGCGCCTGCACGGTGTCCCAGCCAGTCCAACCTTGCCGCACATCGAAGCCGAGGATCTGCCCGCGCCGCTGTGCGATAATGGCGTTGACGCGCGCCGTCGCCTCGGACGGTACGGCGATCTCGACTTCCATGATCGGCTCGAGCAACACTGGCTGGCATTTCGGCATGCCCTCGCTCATGGCGAGGCGACCAGCTTGACGGAACGCCATGTCGGAACTGTCGACTGAATGATACGAGCCGTCGAGCAAGGTCACGGCGACATCGACCACGGGGAAGCCGAGTGGACCACGGCTCAAGTAGTCGGAGACGCCGATCTCGACTGAGGGAATGAATTGCTTCGGCACCGTTCCTCCGTGGATCTTGTCGCCGAACTTGAAGCCTTCGCCGCGTCGGAGCGGCTGGATCGCGATGACCACATCGCCGAATTGGCCATGTCCGCCGGATTGCTTCTTGTGCCGACCGCGGATCTCGGTCGCGGCGCGGATGGTCTCCTTGTACGGCACTTGTCGACGGCGGGTATCGGCATCAACGCCATACTTTCGCTTCAGCCGCTCCAAGGCCACGCGCAAGTGCATTTCGCCCTGACCCCACAAGACGATCTGATGGGTGTCCTTGGCGTGCTCGACGCGCAACGAAGGATCTTCCTCCGTGAGCTTCGACAAAGCCATCGACAGTTTAACCTCGTCCTTGCGGTCGCGGAGTTCGATCGCCTGTCCGTACACGGGTTCGGGTCGGATCAGTGGCGCTGCCTGTCGGATAGAGCCTTTCTCGGCCGTCACTGTTTCAGCCGTGGTAATTTTTTCGAGACGACCGAGCGCGACCGTATCGCCGGCTGTCGCCGTGCCGCGTTTGCGCACGGTCTCGCCAATCAGCGAAAACACGCCCGCGACGCGCTCCTCGGCATGATCACCGACCAGCACTGTGCCGTCTGCGACCTCGCCAGTGAGAATGCGCGCCACGCTCATCTTGCCGCCATGCGGCGTGTGGATGGTCTTGATGATCTGCACTGCGGAGCGGGCGTTTTCGAGTTTCAGCCGCCGTGCCGTCTGCTCGATGAATGGCGCCTCGTGGCGCAGAGCTTTCAGCAAGCGGACGATGCCGTTGCCGTTCTCGGCCGAGCCAAGGAACACCGGACAGATCAAGCCATCCCGCAGCTCTTTGCGCAGATCGTCGAAAACACGATCGGGTGGCGGTGTCTGATCGTTGAGCAGCTGTTCCATCAGGTCGTCGTCAAAATCTGCGACTTTCTCCAACATCTGGAAGCGCGCTTCTGCCTCGCGCTCCTGCATGTCGGCTGGCAGATCGATGCGCTGGCTCTCGGCTTGCGCGCGATAGAGATAAGCGCGCTCGGAGGCGAGATCGACCACCCCCGTCGCAACCCCGTCCTTCCAAATCGGTACCTGCCGCAGGACCAGCGGCTTTGTGCTCGCAGGCTGCAGCATCGGCAGGATGTCGCGCACGCGCGCATCGAAACGGTCGATCTTGTTGAGGAACAGGAAATGGGGAATGCCGCGGTCCTCGAGCGATTTAAGGATCAATTGCAGGGCCGCGACGCGTTTCTCATCGGGTTCACACACCACGACGGCCGCGTCGCAGGCGGCGAGTGCGGCTGAGCCTTCGGTCTGGAATTCGATCGAGCCGGGACAATCGATGAAGGTGAAGGTGTCGTCGAGAAACGTCACATCGGCGATGTTGAGTTCCGTACTCATGCCGTTGGCGCGGGCCTCGGGGGAGGCGTCGCCGGTCGTGTTCCGGTCGGCTGTCTTGCCCTGCCGCGTGATTGCGCCGGTGCGTGCCAGAATGGCTTCGAGCAGGGTTGTCTTGCCCGACAGGTAGGGGCCGACGAGGGCGATGCAGCGTGAGGACCTGCGTGTCGCAGACCCATCCGGTCGACCTCTCGGGCCTGGGTTGGAACCCATGACGTCCTCCATGATGTATGGCGATGCCGCTCTCAGCGACCTCGCTGACTGCCTGCAGGCGCGGAGAAAGAGAGCGTCCACACACGCGTCCGCCACTCGGCGCGCCCCGCGCCTGTGGACGGGCGCGTCGAGATGCCAATGTGCGCCCGACTGTCGCAGCCGGTCAAGCCAGCGATGGCAGTCACCGCACCGCGGAGATTGCAATTTTTAAGGGTTATAACTGCATATACGCAATCTAAAGTAGATTATCCGAGACGCTTTCATGCGCAAGTACCCTGCCTGGTTCGATACGCGTCGGCTGGCGTTCCGGTTATATGCTTTGCTGACGGCGGCTTTGGCGCTGCTGGTCGTGTTGGCGCTGGTCGGCTCCCAGGTCGCGCATCGCACGATGACGGCGACGGTCGCGCTGTCAC
>JANOAW010000797.1:0-5781 GCA_031411355.1 Hyphomicrobiaceae bacterium
ACCACTCCGATCGCGGCGTGCAATACGTCTCGATCAAACATACCGAGCGCTTGGCGGACGCTGGTCTCGTGCCGTCGGTCGGCAGCGTCGGCGACAGCTACGACAACGCCCTCGCCGAGACGATCAACGGCCTCTACAAAGCCGAGGTGATCCATCGCTAAGGCCGTGGCGATCGATGGAAGCGTTCGAGCTCGCAACGCTCGAATGGGTCGACTGGTTCAACAACCGCAGGCTTCTCGAGCCGATCGGCCACATCCCGCCGGCCGAAGCGGAAGCCGCCTACTACGCAAGCCTCAAAGAATCTGCCAAACTCGCCGCCTGACTTAAACCAAACAGTCTCCGGCGAACCCGGGGCGGTTATAGCTGGTCCCGGTTTGCCGCGCGACAATCTGGATGCGAACGCAATGCGCGAGAGCTTTGTGGCGCTGGCTGAGGGCCTACAGAATGCGCTGAGGGCGCTTGGCGGTGTGCCCAAAGAACATCGCAGCGATAGCCTGTCGGCAGCGTTCCGCAATCTCGACAAGGCAGCAGTTGATGACCTGACAAAGCGCTTTGCGAGTCTGATGGCGCACTATGGCATGACGGCCTCGCGCAACAATCCCGAGAGTGTCGTCGCCCGACCGTTCCGCGAAGCCTTCGCGCGGCAGGTGGGGCTGGCCTACGACAGCCGCTACGCCGTCACTGGCCTGCGCCTGATCAACGGCGGTGGTCGCGCCAAGGTACCAGGCCGCCCACATCCGCCCGGTCGCCAGCGCTGGCCCGGACTTTCTGCTCAACGGCCTCGATTTCTTCACTGTCGAAGCGGAACTCGGCCGGCAAGCGCACGGCTTGGCTGCCGCCGTTGGTGAAGATTTTGGCTTTGGGCATCGTTGCACCTGATGTATCGACAGACAGCTGCCCGCGCCCGATGCCTTCTACGAACCCCGCCTTCCCAGGCCCGCCGATTCAACAAGGGGATCACAGCACGGAGCGAGTTTTCACACAGCCAGGGTCAACTGCGTGCCTCGCCCCGAATGCAAAGCGCCAACATTATGGCGTTCTTCGTCCGAGGGGGCCGTGGCGCCAGACAGCCCCGTCAAGCAGCCGCGTTCATGAATGGATGCCGCGCGCGTGGGCCGCGTATGTGCCGAACGGCGCATTGTCGACACTTCATCTGACGACGCTTGGCGTGGAGACGCGAGCGGTCTACATTGATCCTATGACGCCATCAGAAACGAGTCGCATGAGCGCGGGCATGACAGGACTGCAAAGCGACGGCGCGGCGTGACCGGCCAGCTTTTATCGGACGCTGCGCTGTTCACACTCGGTTGGCAGGAGTGGGTGGCCTTACCGGCGCTCGGACTGCCTGCCATCAAGGCCAAGATCGACACAGGTGCGCGAACGTCCGCGCTCCATGCCTTTGACCTCGAACCGGCAGGCGATGGCCACGTGGCGTTCAAAGTACATCCGATTCCGCGCCGCGCCGATGTCGTCGTTCAGTGCCGAGCCCGCGTCGTCGACAGTCGCGACATCACGAGTTCGAACGGCGATCGCGAACGCCGTGTGGTCATCGAAACCGAAATCGACATCGCCGGTCGACGCTGGCCGATCGAAGTCACACTGACCAACCGTGCGCTCATGCGCACCCGCATGTTGCTCGGACGGCAGGCTCTCGCGGCTCGCGTGCTCGTCGATCCCGCGAGCGCACTTGTGCAGCCGCGACTAAGTTACAATGTCTATCGTCGCCTCAGACGTCCACCTCCGCTCAGTTCGGCTTGAGTTTGCGCGCTTTCTGTTCGTCGAACCACCAGGTGTCGATGATGCCGCGATCGAAGGCCGGCTTGGATGCCGGACGGCCGAATTTGTCCCAGACAGCGATGGTGTGGCTCGCCTTGTACCATTGCGGCACCCAGTAGTTGCCGGCACGCAAGACCCGATCAAGGGCACGGGCCGCGGAATTGAGCTCCTCGCGCGACTTGGCCTCGCCGATCTTGGTCAGGAGGTGGTCGACGGCCGGATCGGCGATACCGGAAAGATTTTGTGACCCCTCGGTCGCGGCTGAGTGAGACGAAAAGAACGATTGCAGCTCGACGCCCGGCGTCAAGCTCATCGAAAACCGACCCGATACGATGTCGTAGTCGAATGACTTGCGGCGACGCTCGTACTGGGCGGCGTCCAATTTGCGAATGCTCGTCACGATGCCGATCGCCTGTAGGTTTTTGACATACGGCGTCAGCAAGCGCTCGGACGTGACGTCGGTGATAGGAAATTCAATTTCCAACACGTCGCCTTTGGCATTGGTGCGGCGACCATCCTTCATGTGCCAGCCGGCATCATCGAGCAGCTTGACGGCTTGACGCATCAATTTCTTGTCCGTGCCCGTTCCGTCTGAAACGGGCGGTAGATACGGCGCGCCGAACACCGACGGCGGCAACTGTTTACGTAGTGGCTCGAGCAGTTTCAATTCGTCGGAGCTCGGCGCACCAACCGCCTTCATCGGCGAGTTTTCAAAGAAACTCGTCGTGCGGCTGTACAGATCGTAGAACAAATTTCGATTGGTCCACTCGTAGTCGAAAGCGAGTTCGATTGCCTGTCGCACTCGGATGTCGGCAAATTTGGCTTTGCGCGTGTTGATCCAAAAACCTTGCGTGCCCGACGGATTTTTGTCGGGGAGCGTTTCGAGCAACAATCGCTTCTCGGTCACGGCCGGACTGTCGTAACCTGTGGCCCAATCTTTCGAGGTGAATTCTTCCCGGACGTCGAGAATGCCCGCTTTGACCGCCTGGATACCGAGCGTGCGATCACGAAAATACTCATAGCGGATTTCGTCGAAGTTGAACCGGCCGCGGTTGACCGGCAGATCCTTGCCCCAATAATCGGCGCGCCGCGTGTAACTGACGAAAGCGCCTTGGCGATATTCAGCGATCCGATAGGGGCCGGACCCAATCCAGGCCTCGAGACTCGAGTCCTCGAACACGCGGCCGCCGATTTCGGATTTCTGCAAGATTGGCAAGCCCCCAGCAATCGCTGGCAGGCTCCGGACTTCGGTGCCCGAGAACGAGTACCTCACAGTATTATCGTCGACAGCTTCGGCTTTAATTATGTCGCGCAACAGTGATCGACTGTAGAATGGATGGCCTTTGGTCTTCAATATCTCGAACGTTGCAACGCAATCAGCAGCCGTGATGGGCTTGCCGTTGGCGAACACCGCCGTTGGACGAATTTTGAACGTCACAGACGCCAGATCAGGTGCGAGTTCAACGCTTTCGGCGACCAAGCCATACGAACTGTCCGGCTCGTCGGTTGCACGCACCATCAAGCTGTCAAAGGTCAACTCGATGCCTTGGGCCGCATCGCCTTTGAGAATGAAGGGATTGAAACTGTCGAATGTCGTCAAAGCGCCCGTGCCGACGGTCGTCATCCGCCCGCCCTTGGGAGCACTCGGGTCGACGTAGTCGAAATGTTTGAACTCGGGCGGATATTTGAGATCGCCGAACGCCGACAAGCCGTGCCGAACCTGTCCAGCACCGGAATTGGCGAAAGCTGGCGTCCAGAGCGCCGTCACCAAGCTCACGGCGATGGCGCATCGACCGAGTGACATCACGGCAGCCGTCAACTGCGCAGCGGTCCTTACCATCAATTCCCCCTGATAGCTTTGAGCTTCTGAGCGGCGGCCTCGTCCCACCACCACGTCTGCAGGAACGCATTCTGGCGTTCGGGCGCCACTTTCGGGCCGGCATACTGGTCCCACATGGCGATCCAGTCCTCATTGCGCGACCAGTTCGGTACCACGAAATGGTTCCACAACAGCACGCGGTCGAGCGCGCGTGTCGCGGCCACGAGATCGGCCCGATCCGTGGCGAATACGACTTTTTCGATCAGATGATCGATGGCCGGATCGGCGACGCCCAGGATGTTCTGGCTGCCCGACTTTTTGGCCATCGCCGAACCCCAGTAGCTGCGTTGTTCGTTGCCGGGGCTTTCCGACTGCGCGATCACGTGGATTGTCATGTCGAAATCGAAGTCGCGCTCGCGCCGCTCGTACTGCGCACTGTCGACGATGCGGATATTGGCTTTGACACCAATCTTTTCGAGCGTGCTCTTGTAGGGCTGCAGCACCCGTTCGAAGGCCGGTGAATTGAGCAGGATCTCAATTTCCAACGGCTTACCAGCGGCGTTTGTAAGCACGCCGTTCTTGGCCGTATAGCCTGCGGCCGCAAGCAGCTTGACAGCTTCGGACAGATTTCTTCGTGCCTCCTCGGGCGAAGTACTCACGGGGTTTTTCCACTCGGTCGTGAACACCTCGGCGGGTATTTTATCTTTTACCTCGTTCAGAATTTCGAGTTCACGCCCCTGCGGCAATCCCTTGGCGGCGAGTTCGGAATTGTCGAAGTAACTGTTGGTGCGGGTATATAAGCCGTAGAACAAATTCTTGTTCGCCCATTCAAAGTCAAAGGCGAGATTCATGGCTTTGCGCACGCGCACGTCCTGGAACAGCGGCCGTCGCAAGTTCATGTAATAGCCTTGCATCGGTGTGACGCGCTTGCGTGCGGGCGAGAGCTTTTTGACCAGACCGCGCTCCACGGCCGGAAATGCAAAGTCGACGGCCCAGGCTTTGGCCGAACTCTCGATCCAATAATCCAGCGCGCCGGCTTTAAAGCTTTCGAATGCGGCGATGCGTTCACGAAAATATATGATCTGCAATTCGTCGAAATTGTATTGCCCTTTGAGCAAGGGTAGATCCTTCGCCCAATGATCTGCCACGCGCTCGTAGACAATTTCACGGCCTGACACGAGCGACTTCACTTTATACGGCCCCGAACCCAGCGGCACCTCCAGCGATGATTTTGCGATATCGCGCGGCTCGCCGGACGCGGTTTTACCCTCCCACCAATGCTTGGGCAGTATAGGCAGTTGCGTGACGATATGGGGCAGCTCCCGATTGTTCTTGACCTTGAAGCGAAACGTCACCTCGCGCTCACCCGTCTTTTCGGCTTTCTCGACGTCGGCGAAATAAGAGGCGTATTGCGGAGATACGCGCTTCAAAGCATCCAGCGAAAACAGGACGTCATCGACTGTAATTGGTTTGCCGTCGTGCCATCTGGCTTCCGGCCGCAGCGATACTGTGCAAGATGAGTAATCCGCTGGAAACGATGCCCATTCGGCGATGTAGGCGTACTCGGCCGAGGCCTCGTCCGGGCTGGATTTGAACAGCGACTCCGTCAGAAAGCCGATACCGCTGGCCGCTTGTCCCTGCACAGGCCAGGGATTGAGACTGTCGAAGGAGCCATCGGCATACTGGCGGACACGGCCGCCTTTCGGCGCATTCGGATTGACCCAGCCGAACTGCTTGTAGTCAGGCCCCATCTTCGGTTCGCCAACGAGCGACAGCGCGTGATGGCGCTTGTCCTGCGCCGCGGCGCCATGCAGCACGGCGAGGCCAGCAATATGGGAAGCGACGAGGGCGGTCGTCCCGAACCAGCGCAATCTCATGGGAACAACTCCTGCAAGCCGATGCGGCACCGATGGCGACACTTGACAAACATATGGCGCGGCCGTGTGGCGTTTCCAAGTTACATGTGTGTCAGAACGGGCAACGTCGCACGTGGATCACGACGAGAGCCGAAGCTGGTAGAGAAACGTGCTCGTCGCGGTGGCTGTAGCGCTCACGCCGCATGATCCTCACCGATCGTCTGCCCCGAAAGTTCAACAGCGAGAGCCGCGCATCGCCTGTCGTGCCGATCACGCGTTCGAGGTTGGACGACGAGCAACTCAGGGCTTGGTGCGGGCCGCACGCTTTCC
>JANOAW010000798.1:0-3091 GCA_031411355.1 Hyphomicrobiaceae bacterium
CTTCATTACCGTCGCACTCGTGGTCGAAAAACCCGATCTGTTCCCGGACAATTGGATCTACATTCACGATCCCTCGGTGAAGGTCGGTCGCATCCAGAATTTCCGGTCGTGGTCGCCCGAAATGATCCCCAACACGACCCAATCGACGTTGGGGCTCGAATACTTCTGCTTTGAGAACGACGGCCTGTGGAATTCGAGCGACTCAGACCTGATCGCGCTCGCGACCAAGGAATTGTGCAAGATCGGCCTCGTCACCAAGGACGATATTCGCGACGGCTGCGTGGTGCGCCAGAAAAAGGCCTATCCCGTTTACGATGCGAGCTACAAAGCCAACGTCGAGACCATCCGCGCCGAGCTGGCGGAAACTTATCCCTCACTGCATCTCGTCGGCCGCAATGGCATGCACAAATACAATAACCAGGATCACGCCATGATGACGGCGATGCTTACTGTCCAGAACATCATCGCTGGCGAGCAACTGTTCGACATCTGGAATGTCAACGAAGACGCCGAATATCACGAAGCCGGCGGGTCTGGCACCGAACAGGCACTGAAGAGCGTGCGCATGGTGCCGCGCCGCATCGAAGCGGCGTGAGCGAATATGTCACCTCTGGTCGATTTGGTTCGCCGGTCGGTGCCGCAGCTTTCGGCCTACACGGTCGCGAGCGTGGTCGCACTCGGCGTCGATCTGGCATTCTACCAGTCGCTGACGGTCGGCGGCGTCCGACCGGTCACGGCTGGTGCGGTTGCCTATCTGCTGGGCGGCGTCGTGCATTACATCTTGTCGGCGCGTTTCGTTTTCGACGTATCGGCGAGCCGAAAAGCCTTGCTGCGCCGCCTGGCTGAATTCTGGGCGTCCGGCATGGTCGGCCTGGCGATCACGGCTGTGATCGTGTGGCTCGGTGCCGAGGTCGCGGGAGCTCCACCGATGCTCGCGAAACTCGCAGCCGTCGGCTTCAGTTTCGTCGCGATGTTCCTCGTGCGCCGCAACATCGTGTTCGCACCCTCGCCCGACACCGCGCGTCCGCTGTCGGGCGCGTGACATTTCTACGCGAGCTCAGGTGCATCATGATGACGTCAGGCAGTGTCGACACACGACGTTCGTTCGTCCTGGCTGTGGGCCTGCTGTCGTTGGCGATCTTGTATCCGGTCTTCGTCACATTTTATATGCCGGCGGGACACGGCCTCGACGTCACCGGCCATCCGCTCGGGCGCGATTTCATCAATTTCTGGGCAGCTCCACGCATCGCTTTCTCGGCACATTCACCGGCTTTGTTTGATGTCGACCTCTACAATAATCTATTGAGCGCACTGTTTGGCGCACAGTTACCACCGCACTGGTGGAGTTATCCCCCTGTCGTCACCATGTTGCTGTGGCCATTGACGGCCGTTCCATACGCGACGGCGCTCGCAGCCTGGACCATCATCGGCTTCGGTCTTTATGTTTTGGCGACTTTGCCTTTGGTCGAGGCGAGATATCGCGCACTGACGGTGATGTTGCTCATCTTAGCACCGGCAAGTCTGATCAATATCGTCGGTGGGCAGAACGGTTTTTTTACGGCAGCTCTTTTTGTGGGCGGCATATCGCTCCTCGAGCGTCGGCCGGTTCTGGCGGGTATTCTCATCGGCGCCTTGAGTTTCAAACCACAACTCGGATTGACGTTGCCGCTGGCGCTCGTGGTCCTCTGCGCATGGCGAACAATCGCCGTGGCAGCCGTCGTCGCCATAGCCCTCTATGCAGCCAGCGCCCTCGTCCTCGGCGTCGACGCCTGGCAGAAGTATCTCGGCGTCACCGTGCCGGCTCAACTCCAGTGGATGGCGGCATTCGACGGCTTTTTCACATCCATGCTGGTGTCGGTCACGGCCGGGCTCCTGCAGGCGGGCGCCGCATTCGATACCGCCTTGCGCGTCCAGGCTGCGGTCTCGATTTTGGTCGCGATCGTCGCAGCCCTTGCAGTCCGCCGGACCGACGACCCGACGCGACGCCTGCTCGTCTTAGCGTCGGCCGCGCCTCTATGTACGCCCTGGTGCTTCAACTACGATCTGCCGATGCTGTCCGCTGCCTGGGTGGTTTTCGTCATGGCGACCGGCCGGGGTGCGATCATCGGCACGCTCACCTGCCTGGTGCCGGCCATCGTGATGCGCAGTTCATCGGCACCTCTGCTGGCTCAGGCCATGTTGTGCGTCGGGTTCGGCTACAGCCTGCATTTGATCCGCAATGACACCGCAAATATCCGTTCGTTAACGTTCCAGCGTGCATAGTCGGCCGCCCGTGGAGGAATCGAAGCATGTTCATCGCCAACTATCCGCTGAAAAGCTTCGTGCAGAAGGCGATCATGTTCCTGCAGTTGCCGCTGAGCTATGGGCATCTGCATCCGTATCGCGCGCTCCAGCAGCGGGCGCTTGCCGAGACCATGGATTTCATCGTCAAGGAAATGCCCGACGCGGTGTCCTTCGACACGCCGCGTGAGCTGATGGATTTTGCCATCAAGTCCGCCAAGATCGACGGCATCGTCGCCGAATTCGGCGTCAACCAGGGCGGTACGATAAGTTTCATCGGCAAGAAATTGCCGAAACACGAAATCCACGGGTTCGACAGTTTCGAGGGTTTGCCCGAGAGCTGGTCGGGCAATCAAATGGAAGCCGGGTCGTTCGACAACGGCGGCAAGATGCCGAAGGTGCCGGCGAACGTGCGATTGCATAAGGGCTGGTTCTCCGACAGCCTGCCGAAATGGATACCCGCCAACAGCGGCAAAAAGATCGCGCTCCTGCATGTCGATTGCGATCTGTATTCCTCGACCGTGACCATCTTCGACCATCTCGAGAACCAGATCGTGCCGGGTACGGTCATCGTGTTCGACGAATATTTCAACTATCCCGCCTGGGCCGTGCACGAGCACAAGGCCTTCCGCGAATTTCTCGCCCGCACGGGCCGCACATGCCGCTATACCGCCTATTCGTTCCAACAGGTCGTTGCCGTGATGCATTGACTTAGCCTATGTGGTCGATGTCGCGAGCCCAACAGGACGCGCGAACTGGGGGCGCAGGCACCGCGACCTCGACCAGCCGCAAGGCTTGGCCAAAGCCGTTC
>JANOAW010000799.1:0-3873 GCA_031411355.1 Hyphomicrobiaceae bacterium
CTGCTGGTCGGCGCGCAGCCGACCGATCGCGTGATTCGTTTCCTCGATTCAGCCGGCCTGATGAAGCGCGTTCCGAAAAAGAACCCTGAGAAAGCCAAGCCGAAGAAAAAGGCACAGGAACGCGCTGAAGCCGCTAAGAAAGCTGCTTGAGAACGTCGGGACGTCTAAATACTGCCGCTGATATTATGCCAGCGGTTTGAATTTCAGACCTATCTCAACCACACCCACTGTCATGGCCGGCCCTGTGCCGGCCATTGTGCGATCCGGAACATAAGGGTTTCGGTGCAATTTATCGCCGACAAGGCGTGGTGTGCTGCGCATCACAGCGCCAGAGGGCGGCGCGGATTAGTTTGGCTCATCGGAACACGACATCCGGTTCATCCAACTTCCCCGCCGATCCCACGGAGTTCCCCATGCGCACCCTCGTCGCCACTCTCGCTGTCGCCGTCACGCTGTTGGCTGCCACCTTTGGCACCGCGAGTTCGGCCGAAGCCGGATACTACCGGTACGTCTACAAAGTGCAGTGTGCAAATGTTGTCAAACAGACGTATTGGGGCTTACGCGTGTTCCGGGTCTGCGGCTGATAAATTGACGGACGCTACAACTCTGAAGCTGCCTCGTCGTTGCACGGGGCAGCGTCATAGTTTCCGCCGCGGCATGGGCACCGGTATGATCGACTTGCACGCGTGACGACCCCATGCTGCGATGTCACCAGACCAGCGACAGGAGATCCGCATGCGCGCAGCCGTCATGACCGCCGTCCACAAGCCGCTCGAGATCATGGACCTGGAACAGGACGGGCCGAAGGCTGGCGAAGTGCGCGTGAAGACGAAGGCGGCCGGCGTCTGCATGAGCGATTGGCACATCATGATCGGCGATTGGCCGATGCCGATGCCGATGGTGCTCGGCCATGAAGCCGCAGGAATCGTCGACGAGGTCGGCCCAGGCGTCACCAACACCAAGGTCGGCGACCACGTGATTTTCTCGTTCAAGGAGAATTGTGGCCATTGTTCGTATTGTTCCAAAGGCCGCGTGATCTTGTGCAATGGCCGCGCGTCGGCCGCGCGCGGGCGCATGCTCGATGGCACTGCGCGCCTCAAGCTCAACGGTGAGCCGGTCAACCAGATGGCGCGCGTCGGTACGTTCTCAGAGGTCGTCGTATGTCCCGCCGAAATGGTGGTGCCGGTGCGCAAGGACCTGCCGTGGGCCCACGCGGCGATCATCGGCTGCTCGGTCGCGACGGGTGTCGGCGCCGTTACCCGACACGCCAATGTAGAGGCGGGCGCCACGGTCGCCGTGGTCGGCTGCGGCGGAGTCGGCCTCAATGTCGTGCAGGGCGCGAGGCTCGCCGGCGCACGCACCATCATCGCCATCGATTTGCTGGACAACAAGCTCGACTACGCCAAGACTTTTGGTGCCACCCACACAATCAACGCCAAGACCGGCGGCGATGTGATCAAGGCCGTCAAGGCGATCACCGGCGGCCTCGGCGTCGAATACGCCTTCGACGCCATCGGCAGTCAGGTGACGGCACAGCAGATCATCGACATGCTGGCACCCGGCGGCCATGCCACTCTGGTCGGCATTCCCTCGATCACGACCACGGCCACGTTCTCGCCGTTCATGATGGTGTTTGCGGAAAAGAAACTGACCGGAAGTTTCTACGGCTCGGTTCGGCCGGCTGTCGATTTTCCGATCCTGGCGGATCTCTCGATGTCGAAGCGGCTCGATCTCGACAGTCTGATCAGCCGGACTTACAGGCTCGACGAGATCAACGACGGCTTCAAAAATCTGGCCGCCGGCACGGTTGCGCGCGGCGTCATCATGTTCGATTAGGCGCGCATGACCCTTTCGATCATCGTCTGCATGGCACGTAACGGCGTCATCGGCCGCGCCGGTGGCATGCCCTGGCGCATGCCGAGCGATCTCGCGCATTTCAGAGCCGTGACCATGGGCAAGCCGTGCATCATGGGACGCAAGACATTTTTCTCGCTCGGCAAGCCGTTGCCGGGACGGCCGCACATCGTGATCACGCGTGACGTCGATCAAGCGGCGCTTGTCCGAGCATCGTTCGGCACCGGGGCGCCGCCGTGCCATATCGCGGCGACGTTGGCCGACGCGATCGTGATCGCTGACGGCTATGGCGCCGCCGAGACGATGCTCTGCGGTGGCGGGCAGATCTTTGCTGAAGGCCTGCCGCGGGTCGAGCGGGTCTACCAGACTGTCTTGGCAGCCGACATCGACGGCGACACGTGGTTTCCGTCTTTGGCTGACGCTGATTGGCTGGTCGTCTCGCGCGCGCCCCTTGTCACCGGTGCCAAGGACGACTACGCGGCTGAGATCATCGTCCACGAGCGCAGATAAGGGAGCCGCGCCATGCCAGACAAGAAGGCCGGCAAAGCCTCGTCGAAGGCGCCGTCGCAGCGCATGTTGCGCGTCGGCGAACTCGTGCGCCACAAGCTGGCCGAGATGCTCGCACGCAGCGAGATCCACGACGACGTCATCGCGGCAGCGGTGGTCACCGTTCCCGAAGTCCGCCTGTCCCCCGATTTGAAACTCGCAACCGTCTATGTGATGCCGCTCGGCGGCAAGGATATCGGACCAGTGCTCGCCGCGCTCGAACGCAACAAGGGCTTTATCCGGCGCGAGATCGCACATACCTTGTCATTGAAATACGCGCCGGACTTGCGCTTTCGCAAGGACGAGAGCTTTGAGGAAGCCGACAGGATCGAGAAGTTGCTGGCGAGCCCGAAGGTGCGTCAGGATACCGAGAAGCTCACCGACAAACCCACCGACAAACCCACCGACGAAGACCACTGACGAAGGCTGAGGCAATGGCGGCGTCTCCCCCCGGCGGCGTCAGGCCGCAAAGCCTGCGCGTCATGAACCTCGCGCATGTGATCACGCAGAACGCGCGGCGTCTGCCGGAACGCCCCGGCTTGCTCTGGGGTGACCGAGCCTGGTCGTGGGCTGAGATCGACAACGAGGTCACGGCCTTTGCCGCAGCGCTCGCCGCGCGTGGCATCGTCAAAAGCGATCGGGTGCTTGTGCATGCAAAGAACACCGCACAGATGTTCTTTTCCATGTATGCCTGCTTCAAGCTCGGTGCGGTCTGGGTGCCGACGAATTTCAGGCTGATGCCGGACGAGGTCACGTATCTCGCGCAATTTTCGGGCGCCAAAGCGTTCCTGTGTCATGGCGATTTCCCCGAGCATGCGGCAGCGGTCGCGGCGGCGGTGCCGAGCCTGGAGTTCGTGTGGCGTCTCGACGAACGCGCCGCGCCGACGCGCTTTGGCGATGCCGACCTTGGCTGCGTGCTGGCCCGCCACCGTGGTGACCATGTCGTCACGGCGGCTGTCGAGCATCACGATCCCTGCTGGTTCTTTTTCACCTCCGGCACGACCGGGCGATCGAAAGCCGCCGTGCTCACACATGGCCAGATGGGGTTCGTCGTCACCAATCATTTGGCCGATTTACTTCCCGGCATCGATGAAACGGATGCGTCACTAGTGGTTGCGCCGCTGTCGCACGGCGCCGGCGTGCATCAGTTGAATATCGTTGCGCGCGGGGCCGCGACAATCCTGATGCCGACGGAGCGATTCGACTGTGCGGTCGCCTGGCAACTGATCGAGCGGCATCGCGTGACCAACATGTTCACGGTACCGACGATCCTCAAGATGATGGTCGAGCACTCAGCTGTCGACCGGTGTGATCATTCGAGCTTGAAGCGCGTCATCTATGCGGGCGCCCCGATGTATCGCGAAGATCAGAAGACCGCGTTGCAGAAACTCGGGCCCGTCATCGTGCAGTATTTCGGATTAGGTGAAGTCACCGGCAATATCACCGTGCAGCAGCCCGCCATGCACGATGCCG
>JANOAW010000800.1:0-4374 GCA_031411355.1 Hyphomicrobiaceae bacterium
AAGAGCGTGGCAATCGACAGCAGCTGTTGTTGCGCCACCGGCGAAAGAGTGCGGAAGGTATCGACAAGTTGTGCTTCTAAATCATGCGCCCCTGCCGTCGGGCTCAAAGTCCAACTGAAGAACCAGGACGTCGGCACGCCGAGAACTTTGGCGCACTGCACGAGACGGGACGCCGCGATGCGATTTTCGCCGCGCTCATACTTCAAGAGTTGGTGCTGCGTGATTTGAATGGCTTCGGCCAAATCGCTTTGACTGAGTCCGACTGCCAGCCGGCGCTCTCGAATCAGCGCCCCCAATCGGACATCGACTTCCGTGGCGCGCCGCGGACTGAACGCTGGCGGCGCAGTCTCCCCCTCACTGTTGTTCGCCATGTCGAAGTCTCCACCGCCCATAGGCCGCTTCGGGTGTCCAAGGTGCCGACTCGATCGTCTGTCCAGAATATCTTACTACGGAAATTTCAGCGCCCGTGAAGGGTCTTTCAAAACTGGCAGTGAACGAGCTGTCAATTTTTCGATCGAGCCACACCGGCCAGCACCGCCGCCGATACGATAAGTACCAGACCGTACCATTCGACGCCAACCAACTGCCGTCCGAACACGATGACGTCGGCCATCACCGCCCAACCGATGACCAGAAAGTCGAAGGGAGACAGGGCCGCCGGATCGGCGCGAGCCAGGGCCTCCGTCATGGCGACATGGCCGAGCCCGCTGAACAGACCGGACAACACCAGAACGCCGAAGACGTTCGCGGACGGATATCGCCAGCCGAATGGCATCGTCATCATGCCGAAAACAAAACATGCCAATGAAAAGTAGAATGCGATGGCACTGGCCGAATCGGTCTTCGTCAGCTCGCGGACTTTAATGATGGCGCCGGCCGTCATCACGGCACCGATGACGCCGATCGCACAGCCGATGAATCGATCCACATCCCATCCGCGGCTGTCATCGACAGAGAGCACGTAGACTCCGAATAAGCCCAGCAGCCCAGCGACCACGAGCATGACCGCCTGCCGACGCTGCATGCGGTAAAAAGCCGTGAGCGCGACGACGACCGGCGTCATGAAGCTGATGGCCACCGCGATCGGCAGCGGCAGGAGCGAAATGGACCAGAAATAACACCCCATGCCCGAGCACCCGAGAATGGCTCGCCATACGTGCGGCCATGCCCGCGCAACATGCACGACTGAATATATGCCTGTCGAATAGCTGCCATATGCGATTAAAACAGGCAGAGCGAAAAAGCCGCGGAACGCAACGACTTCACCAATGGGAAAATGCCCAGCGGCGATCTTCACGCACGCCACGTTGGCGGCAACACACAGGGTAGAGAATATTTTTAATGCAATCGTCCGCGAGGACAGATTTGGTGCCATAATCGTGTCTTTCGCGCGAAGATTGACAAACGACGAGTGTCGAGGCCAGTGTTTGGACGATAGCCAGTGTTTGGACGTTATGAGAGCGGCGATGTCGCGTACAGGTCTACGTTCTGGTAGGAGTAACAGGATGCCACCGTCTCCCTCGAAGGCGCCGCACCGTGCAGTCGCGCCGACGCAAGCCACACCACCTCACGCGAGTGCCAGTGACCTTCGTACCAGTGACCTTCGTACCAGTGACCGCCTCAAAATCCGATCATTCCTCGACGGTTTGGAGTTGCAGTTCGGTCCGATCCGGCTGTTTGGCAATTTCCTGCTCGAGGCCGACGGTTACCTTCGACGACATGGCATTTCTCTGTCATTCGACAACATCAACAGCATCACGTCGACCCACGCGCGGAACCAGGAAACGTGGGGCCGATTTGCGCCGCAACTGGACACCAACATCGTTTCGTTGAGCAATTCTGAAAGCTATTGCATGGTCGGCCGCTCGTCGCTCGGCCAGACTGTCGCCGTCCAAGGCGGACGGATCTACGACACGGGCACACGATCCCTCGCCGACATCGCAGCCGACCGCTCGATCTACTACGGTCGCGAAACCCCACCGGCGGGTGGCTTCTCGTGTACCCTCACCGCGCCGAGCGCAGACATCATTTCTGACCGGTATGTTTATTCGGGTGGCCTGTGGGTGCATCCGAATTTCCGAGGCGCCAAGTTGGCCGGACTGTTGCCGCGGATGTCCCGCGTTTACGCCATGTCGTTGTGGAACACACAATTCACTTATGCATTCATCGGCGAGAAAATGGCGCGCAGTCCTTTGCTGGGTCTTTATGGATACACCTCGGTCGAAGCAGACTATCTCGTTTTTGAAGACGGCAAGCTCTTCTACAACGGTCATCTGATGTGGATGGATCAGGCGACATTGGTCGACGACATAACCAATTTCATGTCATCCGGCTTCTTTGAGACGAATGGACATGTCGGTCACGGCGCACGAGACGACGTGCATCGAGCCGCAGGCTAGTCGAACTGGGATCGTTGCCCGCGCATAGCGCAGGCGCGACAGTCCTATCCCTGGAAATGGAATGGTTGCGTCGACATCGTCGTAAATCGTCTCTCTCGTCACGATTGCATGCGCGCGGGTCTTTGCCACCCATCGAGCATAATCCTGGCCGGCATACGCGTCGAGCGACGACGAACTGTAGTGTGAAACCCAGCCTGAATTGAATGGCGTAAAGCCGTCGCTGACATAGTCCATCACGAGACGGGGATCGTCGCCATTGAAATGCGACAACGACCAACGGCCGCCGAGATATAGACGATTACAGAAGTCGACCACCTCAGATGCTGTCCGGGCAGAGACACAATAGTCCTGCAGGATCTGCGACGTGCGGTGATGCGGCGAGACAGCGGCTTGCCGTCTAATTCTGAGTAGACGTTGTTTGCCGGAGTGTTCGATCCGCATGCCCTCGATCAGTGTCACGACATCTCGATGACCCGCGTGAATAAGATGCCGCCACTCGCTGCCGAGCACGCTCAAGGCAATGGGGCAATCCGGGTTATCCGCCATTTCGAACAGGACGGTCGCAAGCGTCGTATCCGATATGATCGCCGGCCGACATCTCAGCCGCATGCCGCGGGCGTTGCGGACGAACTCGACCCAACCCATGTTGGTGATCAGATATTGAACAATTGCGGCCCGCGACAACTGCCGGTCGAATTTGCTTGATATCCGCTTGCTGTTCAAATCAACGAATTCACCATCGGCGTCAATGAGAGCATGACGAACAGCCGACTCACTCTCTCGCATCGATCGACCCTCTTTCGGACTGACAGACGCGACTGTATACGTTCACTGGTTAAGTGATTCTTCTACCGATTGCAACGAGGCCGATAATGATCGAGGAGGTCGGACGGTAGCCGAGATCCGAATTTGAGACCGACGCGGTGTTCGTTTTTCCACACAACGGTCGCCGGGTAATCGTTCCCGCGCAGTTTGACGAAAATTTCCTGCCCCGTGCCCACAGCGCCCGCAGTTTGTACCGACGCGCCCATCGAGGACAAATCCAGCAGGGTCGCGCGTGCCATCACATTTAGAATACGAATTTCGATTTCAACATCCAGACGCAGCCGCGCTTCGAGCCGCCTTTCAGCCCAACCCGAAATTCGAGGTTGCCCATCGTCGTCGAGACACGGTGAAAGACCTTGGCTCGATCGCAACAGCATATCCATCATCGTGGCCTCGTCGCCACGTGCGCCGACCATGCCAGCCGATATCATCACGGACTCGAGTTTGCGTACGCAATCGAACGCCGCGCCGCAGGTTCGTTGCCAGCCGTCGGCCATCACGTCGATTCGACCTTGCATATCGACACCGGCCGAAGTCAGGCGCGCTTGACGCGTGAGAGTCTTTGCAAAAGCCAACCGGCAGTTGACATTGCGCCAGTGCTGCACGACCTCGAAACAATCTTCAGCTGGCTCGATCGCCTGCAACGCCGTTGTGCCGCTCAAGGCCATATCGGTTTCGAGCGCATCGAGCGTGAATTGCGCCCCGGACCGGCCGCCCGTTGCCAGCTGGTTGGCAATACTGGCAGTCAAGCTCAGTGTCGGCGCGCAGTTGATCAATTCCCCACGCAGGAACGCCAGTGAGCGCAGCTCGAGGCTGCTCAGTCCGACCGATCGTCGGTGCGAGCGCCATTGCTCGAACGCTTCGGTGTCGCGAAGCTCGCTCATGAGCTCCCGTGCAAAGTCCATTGTCGCATCTCCAACGTCTCAGCATCTGCAATTTATCGATACTTCAGGTACGTGAGAAGAGCGTGAACGACAGGCATTGGCGTCGACAGAAAAACGCTGTTGTCATGAAAGAAAACATCGAAATTTTCAGAAATTGACGACACTGTTGACTGAAATTCTCACGTCTCATGCACCTTAGGTATTAAAACGTCGTCGATATGGTTCGTTCTGTCGGCAACAGCCCGACGCATCGATTTCATATCAAC
>JANOAW010000801.1:0-2837 GCA_031411355.1 Hyphomicrobiaceae bacterium
TCAGAATTTGCGACACGATCAGACCGCCGATGATGGTGATGCCGAGCGGTCGCCGCAATTCGGTGCCCGGCCCTACCGCCACCACGAGCGGCACGGCGGCCAGCAACGCCGCCAGCGTGGTCATCAGGATCGGCCGGAAGCGTTCAATGCAAGCCTCATAGATCGCGTCGCGTGCCGACAAACCGCGCGTCCGTTCGGCATCGAGCGCGAAATCGACCAGCATGATGCCGTTCTTCTTGACGATGCCGATCAGCAGAATGACGCCGATGAAGGCAACCATGGAGAATTCCATGTTCATCAGTTGAAGCGCGACGAGCGCACCGAGACCAGCCGACGGCAGTGTCGAGATGATGGTGAGGGGATGGGCGAAACTCTCATAGAGAACACCGAGCACGATGTAGACGGCAACCAGGGCCGCGAGGATGAGCAGCGGTTGCGCGCCAGTGCCTTGTCGCGACGCCCGGGCATCGCCTGCGGCTTCGGCTCGGATGCTGTCGGGTAGCCGCATGTCGGCGATGGCCTTCATCAGCCGGTCCTGCGCTTCCTCCAATGTCGTATCGGCCTTGACGTTATAGCTGATGGTGATGGCGGGGAACGGTCCTTGGTGATTGACGACGAGCGGGGCGAGACCTCGCTTGGAGGACACGACGGCCGTCAACGGCACTTGCGCCCCGCCGCGACCCGGCACGAAGATGGAGCTCAGATCGCCGGGATCGCGCTGCAGCCGTGGGTCGACTTCGAGCACAACACGATATTGATTGCGCTGTGTATAAACGACCGATACCTGGCGTTGGGCGAAGGCGTTGTTGAGGGCGGCGTTGACGTCCTGCGAGCGTACACCGAGGCGCGCCATGGCCAGCTTGTCGGAGGTGAGATCGACGGAGAAGCCGCCTGATTCGCGGTCTGTCGTCACGTCTTCGATACCCTCGAGGCTTCGAACGCGCTCAAGCACTTTGGGAGTCCAGGTGAGGAGATCGTCGAATTCGGGCGACCAGAGCGTGAGTTGATATTTCGAGTTGGTGGAGCGTGCGCCGAAGCCGAAATCCTGCACGGCGAACATGAACACGCGCAAGCCGGGTATCGAGTTCACGGGTCGCCGCAACCGATCGATGACTTGCTGAGACGTCAAGCCGCCGCGCTCGGCAAGCGGCTTCAGCGAGAAGAACATGCGACCGGTGTTGGGCTGCACGGAAAAAAACGAGGCGCCGACTGATGAGGAGATATTTGCGACCGCAGGATCGTCCATCACTGATTGCACGGCGCGCTTCTGTAGTTCGTTCATCTGCTCGAATGAGATGTCGGGCGAGGCGACCATGCTGGCTGAAATCAGCCCAGTGTCGTCGGTCGGGAACATGCCCTTGGGGATCTTGATGTAGAGATTGACGGTCGCAGCGATGGTTGCGAGCATGACCAAAGTGGTGACCCAGCGAAAACGCAACGCCAGATTGAGCGTGCGCGCATAACCGTCGACGATGGGTTTCAGAATACCTTCGACGATGCGATCGAAGCGGGTGGTCTGGGCGTGCGCGCTGGTCTTGATGAAATGCGCGCAGATCATCGGCGTGATCGACAGCGAGACGATTGTCGACACCAGGATGGCGAACGCCATGGTAACGGAGAATTCGCGCAGAAACCTGCCGATGATACCGGGCATGAACAGCAGCGGGATGAAGGCCGCGACGAGCGACACCGAGATCGAGACGACGGTAAATCCGATCTGGCGGGCGCCCTCGATGGCCGCCTCGAACGGCTTCATGCCGCGCTCGAGGTTGCGCATCATGTTCTCGATCATGACGATGGCGTCGTCGACGACGAACCCGACCGCGACCGCCAGCGCCATGAGCGTCAGATTGTTGATCGAGAAACCGGCGACCCACATCAGCGCAAGGGTCCCCGCGAGCGACAGTGGCACCGTGATGCCGGCTGCCAACGTCGCCATGCCGCGGCGCAGGAACACGAACACGACCAGCATCACGAGACCGATCGCCATCGCGAGCGTATGTTGCATGTCGGCGATGGAGGCACGAATGGTGGTCGTGCGATCCGACAGCACGGAGATATCGATGCCAGCCGGCACCCAGCGTTGCAGCTCGGGCAATGCCGCCTTGATCTTGTCGACGGTCTCGATGACGTTGGCATCGCCCTGCTTGGTAATGAACAAAATGACGGCGGGCTGTAGATTGAACAACGCCGACGAGCGGGTATTGCGCGTTCCCTGTTCGACGACCGCGACGTCGCCGACGCGGATCGGTACGCCGCCGACGGATTTGACGATGATGGCCTTGTACTCGGCGGGCGTGCGCAGCTGCGCGTTGGCCTCAAGCGCGATCAGGTGGCGATCGCCGTCGATGGTGCCGAGTGGCGTGACGGCGTTCGCATTGGTGATCGCCAATCGCACGTCTTCCATGGCGAGGTTCATGGACGCGAGTCGGGTCGGGTCGACCTTGATGCGGATGGCCGGTTGTTCGGCCCCGGAGACATTCACTTCCGCGACGCCGTTGATCTGTGAAATGCGTTGCACCAGCACTGTGTCGGCGGCGTCGAACAAGGCACTCGGCGGCAGCGTCTTCGACGTCAACGCGAGGATGATCACCGGCATCGCATTGGGGTTGGCTTTGCGGAACGTCGGCAACGTCGGCATGTCCGATGGCAGATCGGCCATCGCGGCGTTGATGGCGCCCTGCACGTCGCGGGCAGCACCCTCGATGGAGCGGCTGAGATCGAATTGCAGGGCGATGCGGGCCGAACCGGTGCCCGATGTCGACGTGATTTCGGTGACGCCGGCGATCTCACCCAGTCGGCGTTCGAGTGGGGCCGCGACCGTCGCGGCGATCGTC
>JANOAW010000802.1:0-2588 GCA_031411355.1 Hyphomicrobiaceae bacterium
GGTAATCCGTCACGCGGTTTCGGGATCGGCCACATCGACCACGTCGGCGCATAGTCTGGAGCGACCACGATCTCGGACGTGGTCAGCAGATGATAGAAGAAGACTTTCGCTTGCATGTAGGCGAAATGCAGCCCGAGGCACATGTGCGCACCACCTGAGAACGGCACCCAGGCGAATTTGTGCCGCGCGCGCACCTGTTCGTCACTGAAGCGCAAAGGGTCAAAGCGCAGCGGATCGGGCCACACATCGGGCATGCGGTGGGTGAACAGCGGATTGATGGCAACCCGCGTGCCGGCCGGAATATCGAAGCCCTTGAAAGAGAAATCCTTGACCGCCTGACGCGGAATCGACGGCACCGGCGGATTGATGCGCATGGCTTCTTTGAAAGCCATTTCGGTCAGCGGCAAAGCGCCGAGCCGATCGTGGGGCAACGCCTCGCCCGGCGATAGTTTCAACGCCGCCATTTCCGCGCGCAGCTTCGTTTGCCACTCGGGATTGCGTCCGAGCAGATAGACCATCGACGTGATTGACGAGGTCAACGTGTCGTGCGCGGCCATCATGAGAAAGTTCATGTGATCGACGATCTCCTGATCCGTCAGGAGCGAACCGTCGTCTTTCTCGGCCTTGCACAATTCACTGAACAGATCTGTGCCGCCACCGGCGCGCCGCGGCCCAATCAGCCGACCGAACACGTCCTGCATCACCTTGCGGCCCTGCACACCGCGATACATCTGCGACCCCGGAATTGGCGATCGAATGACACCGATCGAGGCCGCCACCATGTCGACGAAGGCGCGATTGATCTTGCCCGCGTCCTCGTCGAGACCCATGCCGAGGAACGAGGTCGCCGCCAGATCGAGCGTCAACTGCTTGATCGCGGGATAAAACGCGATGCGCGTCGTCCCGCCCTGACCGCTTCCGGAAGTGTGCTGACCGCCGAGATGCCATTCGGCGACGCGCCGCGAGATGCCGTCGTCCAAGCGGCTCTGATACGACTTCATCGGCCCGGGTTTGAAGGCGACGCCGAGCGCCTTGCGATGCATGCGGTGCTCGTCGAAATCCAGCATCATCAGCCCGCGCGGAAACACCTGCTCAAGCACCGGGTTCCATCCGCCGGCGGACGAGAACACCTTGTCGCGATCGAACAGCACCAGTTCGTTCGCCTCCGGCCCCAGCAGTGAAACAGAGCGGAAACCGAAGACTTTGGCGCGATAGACAGGACCGTATGTCCTAAAATTGTGTTCGACCGTTCCGATTGGATCGCGCAACATCTTGATGGTGCTGCCGAGCAAGGGCCATCCGTCGTCTCCCGGGATGTGGTCGATCGAGTGCGTCTTGCGGCGCGGGAGTGGGACGACATCAGTGACGGACATGTGTGCTCCGTTGGCGTTCGGTCAAGGGCAGGTATTCCGGTTATTTTTTGGCGCGGTCCGGATAGCTTTTCGCCATGCCGTCGCGCACGTCCATCTGGATGCCGTATTGCGGGAACGGGTAGCGCAGGCCGTTTTTCGCCAGCGCTTTCATGCCCGACAAGGCCTTGGCAATGTAGACGGGCGGTAGCGCCATCAGCATCTCGTCGTCGAGCACACCGCCATAGCGTCGCTCGGCAAAGCATGGGATCGACAGCGACGGCGTCTGTGTCACAAGCGCCCGCCCCCAGCTGTCGGCGCACGCGGTCTCGCCGACCACACTCCAATCGAAGCGCTTGTAGCCGACATATTGCAGGCCGTTGATAAAATACATCATCGCCCCTGGCGTCGCGTAGAAGAGTGCGATGTCGGGCGGGTCGAGGCGGCCAGAGGCGAGCGGTCCGACGGCAAGGGCTTCGTAGCGCCCGTCCGGAACGCACGCGAGCGCGTCTTGTCGGGCTGCGGCATCTTCAAGGGTGCCGTGCCACACGCCGACGGTCGCCTTGCCCGAGCGCCAATCGTCCGTCTTTGCGTTGCCGAGACCGACCACGGCGCGGCATTGCGCCCCGACGAGATCGTCGGACGTGATGCCGACGGTCCAGCCGAGGCGGGCCGCCTGTCCGACCACCTGATCGAGCGTGTGCACCGCTTTCGGCCGTCGAATTTTCTCGATTGCCTCCATGTCGGCGCGACGCTCGAACATCTTCATCGCGAACGGTGCCGTGCGCAAACGCAGGACCTGCTCGAGCTGCCGGGACAGGTCGGCAAAATCGAGCGGTTGGTCTGAAATGAAGGCATCGGCGGTGGCGGTCATGGCTGATCTCGGACGGGATGGATATCGCTGGCCGGCTGTCAGAACGAGACTTTGTCGCCGCCCTTGAGCTGCAACATATCACGCGCTTCGTCGGATGAGGCGACATCGAGACCGAGGCCCTCGATGATCTTGCGCACCTGATGCACCTGTTCAGCGTTGGTCGCAGCCAGCCGGCCAGGGCCGAGCCACAAGCTGTCTTCCAGGCCGACGCACACGTTGCCACCCATGGCGAGGGCCTGCGCTGCGATCGGCATTTGGTTTCGCCCCGCCCCGAGCACCGACCACATGTCACCCTTCTTGAAAACTGCATCGTTGTCGCCGTCCATTGCAGCAACAACCGCGGGCACGCCGCCAGCCCCGTCGGG
>JANOAW010000803.1:0-3038 GCA_031411355.1 Hyphomicrobiaceae bacterium
CGACTCGACCGGGTCGACCGCTACACCGAGCGACGTGTGCAAGCACCGCATCAGGTGCGCGTTGAGGCGGCCGCCGCCGGTGACGAGCCAACGCTGCGGGCGTTTCGGCACATGGCGCAACGCGTCGCGAGTTGCCGCCACCGTGAACGCCGCCAAGGTCGCCGCTCCATCGGCGTCGCCAAGCGGCTCGACGATCCTGGCACGGGCATGAAACTCCTGGCGGTCGAGTGATTTCGGCGCCGGTAAACTGAAATACGGATTGTCCATCAAAGCAGCCAGCACGCGCGCATCGACGCGGCCGGTTGCCGCGATGCGCCCATCATCGTCGAACGGCACGCCGCAGCGGCGCGATACCCAATCGTCGAGCAGGGCTGAAGCCGGTCCGGTGTCGAAGGCAATCACCGTTTCGCCGTCGATGTACGTGACGTTGCCGACCCCACCCCAATTGAGCACTATCACGGGGTGGATGAGTTTGGCGGCCAGCGCGCGGTGGTAGAGCGGTGCGAATGGTGCACCCTGTCCTCCGGCGGCGACATCGGCATGGCGGAACCGCGTCACAGTGTCGATGCCGAGTTTGGCCGCGGCCACATCACCGGCCAGCAGCTGGCGCGTGAACCGTTTCGACGGATTGTGCCACACGGTTTGGCCATGCAGGCCGACCAGATCGACGGTGGCAGCCGACAACCGCTGCTCGGCCATGAACGCCGTGACGCAGCCGACATGAGCCTCGGTCACGCGGGCTTCGAGATCGTCCAGCGGATCGGTTTCAGCGCGCGCGGGATCGCGAATGAAATCGAGCAGCTCGGTCCGCAGTTCCGTCGGATACGGGTAGGTGCGACCGGGGCCCGGTATCACATGGTCGCGGCCGTCGGTGGTGACGAACGACACATCGATGCCGTCCATCGACGTGCCGGAAATCGCCCCGATGGCTGTGATGGGAGTGGTCATTGGCACGCTCGCTCGCTGTTGGCGCCACCCATGCCAAGGGTCACGCAGCGAGGCAAGCTTCAACCGACCACAACCGTTTTGGGCCAACGTGCCGACATATACGGCCACACGCGCATGCCAATCATGAACGCGACGAGTGCGTTGGCGATGAAGCCCATGGGCAGCGGCAGAATCATGGGCAGAAAAATCATGATCCCGGCGCCGCAGATGATCGAGATCTCGTCGCGTCGCAAGCCATCGAGACCCGTGTGGCGGACCAGAAACGCCACGGCGATGGTCAGGTGCAGCAAATCGTAGATGAACAGATATGGCGTCGCCATAAGGCTTGCCGACGCGAGGCCGGCCGCTTTGAGCGCATACGGGGCGTCGGAACGCCAGAGCAGAAATATGCCGACCGCCATGCCCGATCCGACGACGACCTGCAGGACCATCGCGACGACATCGGGTGTGCCGATCGCTCGCAGTGCGCCGTATACCGAGACGAGGATGCTGAAGTTGGTCTCGCCGATCCGTGGATGACCGAAACGCAGCGCGTCCTGGATGGCCGCCATCTGCGGCAGCAGCGCGAACCACGGCTCGAGGCCGAAACATACGATCGAGAACAGGATCAGGCCTAAGCTCGTGATCGCGGCGGAGACCAGCACACGCCGGTGACCACCGGCGAGCAGAGCAACAGGGATCAACAACCCGAGCTGCGGTTTGACGGCCAGCAGCGCGATCAGAACACCCGCGAATATGGGCCGTTTGGGGATCGCATCGAGAGCCAGTCCCATGATGCCAGCCGTGGCAAACCCAGTATGTGTGACGAACGTGTTGATTGCGGCGGCCGGTGATGCGAGCGCCCACAACGCGGCGAGCCGTACCCGCGTGATCGTCACGGCTGCAAAAGCATAGAGCGCGCCGGTGACGCTGAGCCAGACGGCAACACTCGCGAGATACGGCAGCGCCGCAAGTGCGGCCATCGCCAGTAGGAAGATCGGCGGATAGGGAAACGGGAAATACGCCATGCCCGTGCGGCCGGCGGTCGTGGCCATGGCTGATTCGTGCCGCACCCAGTCGTAGGCATCGACGGCTCGGCCGTGCAACGCCAGCTCGCCAGCCGACCGGATGCCCATGAATTCGTTGGTTCGCGGCAGGCCCGTCGCATCGACGATCCAGCCGTTCGCGCGGCCATACAGCGTCGCGAGACCCCACAGATAAAACAGCACGAGACCGAGCGCGACCGCTGTCGCGAGCCGGATGCCGCGCGGGAGTCCGACGAGGGCTGAGGTCATGCAGCGGGTCCGACGTTCGACGTTCGACGCGCCACGACGACACGACAACAGGATGAAAAAACCGTGAAGATCCCCGCGATGGTCATGCCGCCGCACCCGCTTCCGTCGATCGATCACTTGAGACACAACGGTGGCTGAATTCGTCGACCACCCCTGTATTGGAGACAGCAATGCCCAAAGGCTTCGTCATCGCCCGCGCCGTCGTCACAAACGCAACGCAATGGGCAGTCTATGCCGCGGCGGCCGGTGAGGCGATGAAGATCTACGGCGGCACGCCGATCGCCCGCGGCGGTCGCATGGAAGTGGCGGAAGGCGAGGGTCGGGCCCGCAACGTCGTCATCGAATTCGCCAGCTTCGACGCCGCCCGTGCCTATGCATTCTCTCCGGAATACGCCGCGGCGCGCAAACTCCGCGAAGGCTGCGGCCATATCGATCTCGTCGTCGTCGAGGGGACCTGACGTCATGGCCGACACCGATCATGCCGCGTGGCGCAGTGCCGTCTATCGCGTGCTCAAAGACGCGCATGTGAAACACGTCGTCTACGTCCCGGATGCGGGCCATGCGTCGGCGATCCGGATGGCTGAGGCCGACGCTGAAGTTACCTCGGTCGTGCTGACCACGGAGCAGGACCTATTGGCCTTTAACCACTCGTTGGAGCAGGTGTACCGGGAAAGCATCATCGGCTAGAACAACGATCAAGCTCTGAGATGGACGCTTATATACTTCCCAAGAAGTGAATTGCTGGTGCTTCAAATCCTACGAAATGAAAATTCTTCTAGCCTCCAGATCATGAAGGGGCCATTCATTCGCAAGAAC
>JANOAW010000804.1:0-2070 GCA_031411355.1 Hyphomicrobiaceae bacterium
CCCCTGAATACGATCATCGGCTTTTCCAAATTGCTGGCGCAACAGGATCAACGCAAGTTGATCGATGCCGACATCGTCGAATATTCGACGCTCATTCAGGATGCGGCCAGTCACCTGCTCGCGGTAATCAACGATATTCTGGACATATCCAAGATCCAGAGCGGCAAATATACGCTCAACAATCGTGAGATCGACGTCGAAGAGGTGATCAGTGTCTCGTCGGCGTCATTCCGTCTCACCGCGCAAGAAGCGTCCATAACGCTCGAAATCGACGTTGCGGCCGACGTTCCGATCGTCAAAGGCGACTCGGTCAAATTGCGCCAGATCATCACCAACCTGATTTCCAACGCCATCAAGTTCACGCCGGCCGGCGGTACGGTCGCCATCCTCGGCCGTCGCCTCAATGACGGCGGCGCGGTCATCATGGTGCGCGACAGCGGCATCGGCATGACGGACGAAGAAATTCTCGTTGCCCTGACGCCGTTCGGTCAGGTCGATGGCGGCAAGACCCGATGGCGCGAAGGCACGGGCCTTGGCTTGCCGATCGCCAAAGCCCTCGTCGAACTGCACGGGGGCGGCCTGAGAATCACGTCGACTAAAGGTCAGGGAACGGAAGTTTCGATCACGTTGCCCGCACCGCATCTGGTTTCTGGCGTACCCGATCAATACGTCGCCATCACGTCGGCGAACGCCGCCTGACGCCGCACCCTATCATTCACGCTTCGACCGAGACTGCCATGACCATGATCGCGCCGCTGCTCAACGAACAACCCGGCTCACAGAAGCTGCTCGATCTATCGATCGGCCGCATCGTCTCCGTAACAGGGTCGAAAGCGATCGTGCTGCTCGATGGTGGCGCCCCGATGCCGGGCACCGACACGCGCGCCAAGAGCCCCGCTCACAGGCCGGAAATGGGCACGCTGCTCGCCATCGATACGATGAACACGGTCGTGTTGGCGATCGTTTCGGCGCTGTCCGTGCCGGTTCCGGCGCAGCGCGAAGGCGATGTCGAAATCTGGATCGCTGAACTCGGTCTGGTCGGCGAACTCTGGCGTCCGCGCGACGGCAAGGGCGGGTCGTTCAATCGCGGTGTCACAGTATATCCGACGCTCGGTGACCGCGTTCGCGTGGCCTCGAAGCCGGAACTCGAAATGGCTTTCATGGGCGATACACGCGGTTCGGTCAGGGTCGGCAGTATCCGTCAGGACGCCAGTATCCCAGCGATGATCAAGGTCGACGATCTCCTCGGCAAACACTTCGCCATCCTCGGCACGACGGGCACCGGTAAATCTTGCACGACCGCGCTGATCCTGCGTGCGATCCTCAAAGAAAACCCGAATGCTCACTTGGTGCTGCTCGATCCGCACAACGAGTATTCGACTGCATTTCCCGAGTGGGGCGAAGTCGTGTCGCCGCGCAACATGCAGCTGCCATACTGGCTGTTGACCTTTGAAGAATTCATCGAGGTCGTGCTCGGCAATACCAACGATCGCAAACAGGAGATCGAACTCCTGCAGGAAATGATTCCGATGGCGAAGGGTCGTTATACGACCAGCCGCGCCGACGCAAAGAACGCAGCATCGCTGCGCAAAGGCCTGAATCCGGAAACAAAGTACACGGTCGACACGCCCGTGCCTTACCGCACGTCGGACCTGCTGTCGTTAATCGACGAGCGCATGGGCAAGCTCGAGAATAAAAAGGACATCTCGCCCTATCGCAATATCAAGCAGCGGCTCGAATATATCTGCCAGGATCCGCGCTACGCCTTCATGTTCGGCTCGCTGACCGTTCATAACAGCATGGCCCAGATTCTCGGCCGCATCTTCCGCGTTCCGGTGGCCTCGAAGCCGATCACGATCCTTGAGTTGACCGGCATTCCACACGAGATCGTCAACGTGGTCGTATCGGTGCTGTGTCGGATGACATTCGACTTCGCGCTCTGGTCGGAAGGCGCCGTGCCTGTGACGCTCGTCTGCGAAGAGGCCCACCGCTACGTGCCGCTCAATGCGTCCATGGGTTTCGAGCCATGCAAACGGGCGATCGCCAAGATTGCCAAGGAAGGCCGCAAAT
>JANOAW010000805.1:0-7270 GCA_031411355.1 Hyphomicrobiaceae bacterium
AGCCTGGTTTCGCAACGCCACCGAACGGTCGAGCCGCATCGGCGAATTGTACGGCATGCTGACGAAGGCGCTGCCGGCCCGCACAACCGAGGCTTGGTGCGAAACATTCATGCGACTCGACGTGCCACATTCGCCCGTCAACACGCCCTCGCAACTTTTGACCGATCCACATCTGCAGGCGGTGAATTTCTTTCAGGCGAATTTCGACAGCGACACGCCGATGCAGCGTAATTTGCGCGCGCCGGTGCTGTTTGGAGGGCTCGACAGCCGCGCCGATACGCCGCCGCCGTCACTTGGTGAACACACTGACGAGGTGTTGCGCTCGGTCGGGATGAGCGAGGCCGAGATCACGGCGGCGAAACCGAAGCCTAAAGCGTGATCGATGCGTTACCGCAAGGTCTGGTTCGAAACCCCACGCGTTGCGGGCATCGGCGGCTCTTCGGCGGGACCAGCGAAACACTGGGCGATCGCCATCCATGCGCGCGCGACTGGGCCAACCACCGTCAACGAGGTGTCGGCGATGTTGCGCGTTTGCGCCACGACCTGACAAAATTCAGTCGCCGCGCCGCAAACACGATCGGCCGACGCTTCGTCACCAAACGTCCAGAGCGCGCCCGACGGCGATGACAGCCCGACGTACGGCTGGGGGCCGGGCGTTGTCAGGCCCCGATTTTCGAACGTCCAAGCGAAGGTGTTGACCCCGAGAACCGCGATGCCGCGAATGCGATCGGTGTCGATGCGATGCTGTCCGCCGAGATCATAGATCGCCTGCCCGTGCGCCCAGGTTTCCATGAGCCGCGCCGTGATCGACGAGCGAGCGCTCATGCTGCGTGCGGCCCATTCGACCCGCGCCTTGGGATCGACGGCCTTAAACGCCTCTGCAGTCCGACGCGTGCCCTCATGCCACACAGCCACGAGTTCGTGTCCACTCAGGCCGCCACAGTCGGCACGTTCAAATGCGTCGAGAGTACCGGCCGCACGCGGTTGAACTGTCGTCTTGTACCACGTGCGAAACATGTCTGCGTCGGCCAATGACAGGCGAGCGGCGGCGTTCCAGCAATGCAGGTGCTGCAGAATGCGATCTGTGGTCCACCCCTTGAAAGCCGTCGGACGGGCAAAGTCGCGCCCATCTAACGCCGCAACGCGTGCGTACAGCGCCTCGCACTCAGCCGCAAATGCTGCCACGTCGTCGTTCACTTGGCGCTCCAGGACAACAGCCGATTGAGCATCCTGCACACGACCTCCCGGCCGTCGCAATCATCATTCAAGGCACGCAACCGGTTTTAGGAACTGATTTCGCATCTGGCGGAACATCGCTGTTGCATTGACCATGGACAGGCGCCGAATGGTTTGCTAATGATCGCATCGGCCGGATCGCGATCCTCGGCCCTTTTTTGCATGGGCACTGCTGATTCGACAGCACAGCGCAGGCGGCGGGGCTTCGGAGTTCGATCCAAATCAGCATTCAAGATGCAGGTACGCCGTCGAACATGCCGTTCGACCGACGTACCGGATCGACCAACCGCTCTGCGAGGACGCGTGCTCGTTCAGGTTCGTGACAATAACGTCGACCAAGCGCTCAAGGCGCTCAAAAAGAAGATGCAGCGCGAAGGCGTCTTCCGCGAAATGAAGCTGCGCAATTATTTCGAGAAGCCGTCGGAAAAGCGCGTGCGCGAGAAGGCTGAAGCCGTGCGCCGTGCGCGCAAGCTGGCCCGCAAGAAAGCGCAGCGCGAAGGTCTGTTGCCGAGCACGCCGAAGCCCGTACGTGGCGGACCTGGCGCCAAAGGCGCGCCTGGTCGTGGTGGTCCGGGTCGCAGCGGCCCGGGTGGGGCCGGAGGCATGGGTGGTGGTATGGGCGGCGATCGCTAATATCGTTGCTTAGGCCGTACCGTTGTCGCGGCGCCGCCTTAGTCAATTCGTCGCCGAATTTCGATCTCTGAGATGTCAGGACCGGTTAGTTTGGCATTGGCAGTGCCGACCATTTCCGGTTCATGGAAAGTTGTATTATGCCGGTCGTTTAGGCGGTCGTGCTGACAATATCAGGCCCGAGTGGTGTTCCGCTCGCACATGTCGGAGACTTGCATGAGTGGCGCAACAACCGTCTTGCTCGTCATCCACGTGATGATCGCAGTGGCCCTCGTCGGTCTCGTGTTGATGCAGCGCTCAGAGGGTGGTGTTCTCGGCACCGGCGGTGGGGGATTCATGTCCGGCCGTGGACAGACGAATTTCCTCACGCGGACGACGGCGTATCTGGCCGCTGCTTTCTTTGCCACCTCGATCGCGTTGACCTTGATCGCCAATCAACGTCCCGCATCGCGTTCTATTTTCGACACACCGGGCGCCTCTCAACCGGTGGCTCCAGGATCGCCTGTCGCCCCGGCCATTCCTGGTGCACCTGCGGCGCCAGCCGTTCCCGGCGCACCAGCCTCGACAACCGATGGCGCTGCACCAACTGCACCGGCCGTTCCGCCAGCTGCGCCGCGCGGTGGCATTCTCGATAAGCTTCAACCACCTGCCCCGCCCAAGCAGAATTGAATCCAGCCACGTCGGGATCCCGACTGGGTTGGCACCGGACACGGCGGAGTTTCGTTGGCCGGCGTGACCGTCACCCGGAGTTGAACCGTGTCCCGCAATCGCCTGCTCGACTTTTTTTCCGATACGTCGACCCGTCCGACGCCGGCCATGCGCAAAGCCATGGCCGAGGCCGAGGTGGGGGACGAACAGCGCGGCGAAGATCCGACGACACGGCGCCTCGAGGAGCGGGTCGCTGAATTGCTCGGCCACGACGACGCTGTTTTCTTGCCGTCCGGCACGATGTGCAATCAAATTGCATTAGCAGTTCATACCACGGCCGGCGACGAGATCATCGGCGCGGAAGGGTGCCATATCCTGACCTATGAAGGCGGTGGCGGCGCCATGCTCGCCCGGCATCAGAGCCGCGCGGTGCAAGGTGTCAACGGCATGTTCACCGGCGCCGACGTGAACGCGGCCGTCCGTGACCCGAGCCGTTATCACCCACGCACCCGCTTGGTGACGGTCGAACAAACGGCCAATCTCGGCGGTGGGGCCGTCTGGCCACTCGCGCAGATGCAGGACGTGGCGGCGGCGACGCGCAAACACGGACTGATCCTCCACATGGACGGCGCGCGCCTGCCCAATGCCGCCGTTGCCAGCGGCCTGCCAGCCAAAGCGTTCAGCAGCCTTTGCGATAGCGCTTGGCTGGATCTGTCGAAGGGTCTGGGTTGCCCGATCGGCGGCGTGCTGACAGGTAGCAAAGACTTCATTCGGGAATGCTGGCGCTGGAAGCAGCGGCTCGGCGGCGCCATGCGTCAATCCGGCATCATTGCGGCAGCCGGTGTTTACGCGCTCGATCATCATTGGGACAGGCTGGCCGAGGATCACGCCAACGCGCGGCGTTTAGCCGAGCTCGTCGGCGCCATCAAAGGCATAAAGGTGGCAAATCCGTCGGTCGATTCTAACCTCGTTTTTTTCGATGTTTCAGGCGTCGGGCGGCCAGGCAAGGAAATCGAAGCGGCGCTGTTGGCCAAGGGTGTGCGCATGGGCTTTGGCTATGGCAACCGTCTGCGCGCCGTGACGCATCTCGACGTCTCGACCGCCGATATCGACGCGGCGGCAAAGGCTCTTGCCGACGCGATCGAGGGGCGATGACGTCCGTGTCGCCGCCGGCCGATCTGTGGCCGAGCGACGACGACGGTTCTTTTCAGGATTTAAGATCAGCAAATGCCATTTCGATCCGGTCGAGCGCCTCGACCAGGACCGGACGCGGGGTCGCGAGGTTGAAGCGCATCGACGTTTCGCCGCCCGTGCCGAACTGAGGGCCGGGACTGGCGAAGATGCGGGCACGGGTCTTGATGCGTTGGGCGACATCCTCATACGGCACACTCGCTGCGGCAAAGTCGACCCAGGCGAGATATGTCGACTGGAGCCGCATCGATCGCGCCCCCGGTATTGCCGCTTCAATCCGGCGATCGAACAGGTCCCGGTTGTCGGCGAGATAGGGCAACAGGCTGTCGAGCCATGCATCGCCCGTGCGCCATGCGGCTTGGGTCGCGATCATGCCGAAGCTGTTGTAGCTGTCGAGCCCTGTGGCTGAGATGCGGGCGTCGAGTTTGGCTTTCAAGGTCACATTCGAGGTGACGAGCGCGCCCGCGTGCGCGCCGGCCAGATTGAAGGTCTTCGTGGCGGCGAAACATGAGATCAGCCGATCTGCGATCTCGGGCGCAGCCGTCAGAGCGGGCGTATGTTTTTCACCGGGCATGATCAGATCGCAGTGGATTTCGTCCGAGACGAGCAAAAGTTTGTTGCGTTCGCAGAACTGAGCCAACGTGCGAATTTCGTCGCGCGTCCAGATGGTGCCGCCGGGATTGTGGGGCGAACAGAAGAATATCGCTTTGGTGCGCGCCGTCAGCTTCGCGGACACGTCGGCGAAATCCATTTCGTAGCGGCCGTTGCGCAGTTTGAGTGGCGAGGCCACGGGCGTTCGGTCGTTGAGGCGAATAATCTTCGGGAACACGTGATAGCCCGGGGTGAAGAACAGGATCTCGTCGCCGGGGTCGGTGAACGCCTGTTGGATGAGGCCCAGTCCCGGCACGATGCCCGGCACCTGGCTGACCCAGCCGGCGTCGATCGACAGGTCATGACGGCGCGCGAGCCAGTCACGCAAAGCGCCCGCCCAACTTCCTGCCGGATCGCCATAGTAGCCGTGAGTCGCGCGTTCGATGTCGGCGCGCAGGACCGCGGTGACGCCGGGCGGCGCTGCGAAATCCATATCCGCCACCCACATCGGGATCACGTCGCGGGAGGGGATGCCAGACAGCTTTTCCGCCATATCCCATTTGGCGGCCTGCGAGCCGCGTCTGTCGATCACGCGATCGAAGTCGATCATGTCGGTTTCCTTTGGCAGGCAGTCATGCTGGAACGAGTGGCTTTTTGCGCTCGGCGCGTCGATTGCGTCATCTCTATGGGCTTGGCAAGCACGCCGCGCAAATCGATGCTATGAGGATGGCTATGATCGACACTCGCACCGTCTCGGCCAACGGCCAGCATTTTTTTACGCGCACGGCTGGACACCCGGACGCGCCATTCATTTTATTTCTGCACGGGTTCCCCGAATACGGTGGTGCCTGGACCGGCATCCTGCCGCGCTTCGCTGACGTCATGTTCGCCGCGGCGCCCGATCAACGCGGCTATGGGCGATCATCGAAGCCGGCGGGTGTCGAACACTATCGCGCCCACCATCTCGCCAAGGACATGCTCGACCTCGCCGAAAATCTTGCGCCGGGCCGACCGATCCACTTGGTAGGACACGATTGGGGGGCGTCGATCGCCTACATGATGGCCTTCATGGCGCCGGCGCGGATCGCAAAGTTGGTTGTGCTCAACGGTGTGCATCCGGTGCCTTTTCAGCGCGCGCTGATCGCCGATCCCGACCAACGCGCGGCGAGCCAGTACATCCGGTTTCTGCGTCGAGCCGATGCGGCCGACATGCTGCTTGCGGACGATTGCGCCCGCACCTTGCGTTTTGTTAGCAATGGCTTTGGTAACGGGGCTTGGATGACGGACGAGCTGAAAGCGGGGTATCTCGACGCCTGGCGTCAACCAGGGGCGATGGAGGCGATGACTGCGTGGTACAAAGCGACACCGATGCTGGTGCCCGAGATCGGCGAAACCGTGACGGCTGATCCGATCGCGCCCCTCGATACGGCCAAGATGCAGGTGCGCATGCCCCATCTGGTGATCTGGGGCGTCGAGGATTTGGCGCTGCGTCCGATCTGCCGACATGGGCTCGGCGATTTTGCGCCGCAGCTGCGCGTGATCGACGTCGAGAATGCCGATCATTGGATCGTGCATCAGCAGCCGGATCGCGTTGTCGCGGAGATACGGGCCTTCTTTGGCGTCTGAAATACCGAAGGACGCCGCGAGGCGCCCTCCGGTCGTCGCCTCAGCGAAACATCAACAAGCGCCGCTGAAAAAGTGCTTTGGGCGGAAGAGGCTGCGGGTTCAAGAATTTGGCCTTTGGTGGCAGGGGCTGCGGGTTGAGAAATTTGGCTTTCGGGGGCAACGGCTGCGGATTGAGTGCAAACGCAGGCGCTGAAAGCACCGTTGCAACGAGGGCTGTCAATGCGACCGAGGCGAAGCGTCGAGAAGTCGTCATGGCACGTCTCCGGGAGGGCGACCTGCGGCGCAGATCGGGTGCAAAGATCTTGCCCGTGACGCCGGCCGGGGGCTGTCACCTGAGGAACAGGTCGAGCGCCCGACCATGGCGATGCCCGCGACGAATGCCTTGACGCGCTCCTGTACGAGCTGCCGCTGACGATCGATGGTCACCAAGTGATAACTGTCGTCGAGAACCAACATGTCCGTCAAACCACGGAGGCGCGCTGCGATCTCCTGAGCGTTCGACAAACTCGCCATGTCGTCATCACGCGGGTGCACAATCAGGGTCGGCTGTCCGACGTCGGACAAATGTCGCGACACTCTGGCTGCGATCGAGCGGAAGGCGATCAGCGCCCGCAATGGCGTGTTGAAATGACCGCCCGACGCGCCGTTTCGCATTGCCGACAGAACGATCGCTCGGATGCGCTGGTCTTTGATGCCGTAGGGATGTCGCTCTGCGATCGACAGACCGACCGGCACCAGGCACGGCGGCAACAGCCCGGCGAAACGGGCCACGTGCGGCATGGCCCACCCGTCGAGCCGAAGTGCCGGTGACAACAGCACGAGCCCGTGCACCCGCTCAGATCGCGTTTGGGCAATGTCGAGGGCGAGCAGGGCCCCCATGGACAGGCCGACCACGACAACGCGGGCGCAGCGTTGCGACACGCGTGCATGGGCCGCGAGCGCACTGTCTCTCCAGTCGTGCGCCGACGATTTCGCGAGGTCAGTCGCACCGGTGCCGTGGCCGGACAGGCGCACGGAGCATATCGTATGGCCGGCGTCGCCGAGGGCTTTGGCAAGTGGCGCCATTTCGGACGGCGTGCCGCCCAAGCCATGGATCAACAGCACACCGAGCGGCCCGCCCATAATCCACCGCGTCGCATCCGTCATGACCATCTCCGCATTGCCCGGCCGGACGGTCTCACAGCGGCAGCACGGTCGCGACTGGGCAGGTACCCAGGAGTTCCCCTCAATACAACGTTGCCGCTTGTCGGGCGGCGAGTGCCGCATCGTAGGCTTCGGCGTCGAAGGTCGGGTCGGCCGCGCGGGACATTTCACCTGCGGATGGCAATGACCGGCGGTCGACATGGCG